>CANGCT010000004.1 GCA_947452415.1 Flavobacteriaceae bacterium | reverse complement strand
GAATCTTTTACTTGGGCATAGCCGCAAGTGGTCGCCAATGCAATACATGCACTGAAACGAATGAAATTTTTGTTCATTTTTTTAGTTACTACTAATTTAATAATCGTGGGAGAAAAGCACAGAATTACCCATACCCAAACCTTTTTTCCCGAAAGTTTGATACTCAATGTAAAATGGCAGGTCTCCTGGCTTGCGTCTTGTTGTTTGCCTTCCCATTCGCCGTGACGAAAAGTGACTTTGTAGATAACAACAAGCATAATAGCATACAGTTGCGGGTACAGCCTAGGTTTTTAACCTAATTCCCTTTTAATGTTCCTCTGAAAAATCAAAGTCACAACCGAAATACGTTTGCAAATGTAGTTGAATTTATTAGACTTTATCTTCTTTCTTTTTAGAAAATTTTAGTATCAACCAAACAAATCCTACTAAAAAGTGCAGTAGAATAATTCCGACAACGAGGTTCCTAAAATATTGGAATCTGTCATTTTGAAATTTTATTCAAATTTAGAGATTTTAAAAAATTGATTTTGCATCAAATGTTACACAAGTGCCAATTTGTGGAAACATTAATTTACTTTTGCAAAAAATAATTCCATGTCGCATTTTTTAAAATCCTTTTTATTTGTTCTGCTTGTTTTTCCTTTTGTGCAATGCAAAAAGGAAGTCCACGATCCAGCAACTTTAGTTCCGAAAAACGAAATTCATTATGCCAAAGGATTTTCTATATTAAATAACAATGGATTTTCTGTGGTAACCGTTTCCAATCCTTGGCCTAAAGCCGATAAATCGTATACCTATATTCTGAAAGAAAAAAACGGGATTATTCCCGATAGTTTGAAACAGTTTCTTACTATTTCGGTTCCCGTGAAAACTATTGTAGTGACTTCAACCACGCACATTCCATCCTTAGAAATGCTAGGCGTAGAAAATACTTTGGTTGGATTTCCAAATTTGAATTACATTTCTTCCGAGAAAGTTCGTGCTTTAATTGATGCCAAAAAAGTAAAAGAATTGGGTTCTAATCAAGCCTTGAATACCGAAGTACTTATCGATTTACAACCCCAAATTATCATTGGATATGGTTTAGATAACAACAACCCAACACTAGATAATCTTCAAAAAAATGGTTTAAAAGTCTTATTAAATGGCGATTGGAACGAGCAAACGCCGTTAGGAAAAGCCGAATGGATTAAGTTTTTCGGTGCTTTGTATGGCAAACAAGATAAAGCCAACGAGATATTTTCTAAAATAGAAAAAGACTATTTACACACTTTGGAAATCGCCAAGAGTGCAACCACACATCCAACTATTTTAGCCGGAGACATGTTTGAAGACAAATGGTATTTACCACAAGGAACTAGTTGGGGTTGCCAATTATTAAAACAAGCGCAAGGCAATTATTTATGGGCTGCAACCACAGGAACTGGAAGTCTTTCGTTATCGTTTGAAACGATTTTAGAAAAAGGAAAAAATGCCGATTTATGGATAACTTCCGGGCAATTTGGATCGTTAAAAGAAATGCTCGATGCCAACCCGCATTACTCGCAATTTAAAGCATTCCAAAATAAAAATGTATATTCTTTCAGCGGTAGAAAAGGAAAAACGGGTGGCATTTTATACTATGAATTGGCTCCAAATAGACCCGATATTGTTTTGAAAGATATTGTGAAAATCTTGCATCCCGATTTGTTGGTGGCTTATAAGCCTTTCTTTTTTGAAAAGTTAAAATAAAACACAACCTTTGTAGTTCTGAAAAGCGGAATCCCATAAGTTTATAAAATGAGATTTCTCGTGCCTCGGAATGACAAAATTAGCAATAGCAATGTTCCAAACCCGAAATACTATTCTATTTTCTGTACTGACTTTGCTGTTGCTTATGGCTTTGTTATTGAATATCTCTTTGGGGCAAGTTGCCATTCCGTTTAAAGAAGTAATTAAAAGTTTGTTTGGCTCCACGGCAAGCAAAGACACTTGGGAATACATCATCATTAATTTTAGACTTCCAAAAGCAATTACCGCTGTTTTAGTTGGCATTGGGCTATCCATTAGTGGATTATTAATGCAAACTTTATTTAGAAATCCACTTGCTGGGCCTTATGTTTTGGGTTTGAGTTCAGGTTCTAGTTTGGGAGTTGCCTTTGTGATTTTAGGTGCAGGAGCTTTGCCGGCTGTAATTTCTACTTTTTTATTGTCGTCTTACGGAATCATTTTAGCCTCTTGTTTGGGTAGTTTTTCTGTATTGCTGTTAGTGCTTTTGATATCCAAATTTTTGCGGGACACCATGACCATATTAATTGCAGGATTGATGTTTAGTAGTTTTGCAGGCGCCATAGTTTCGGTATTAACGTTTTTTAGTTCGGCAGAAAAATTACAAAAATTCACCTTTTGGAGTTTGGGTAACATTGGAAATTTATCTTGGCAAAATATAAACATTTTATTGGTTGCTGTTACCATCGGATTACTATTAAGTTTATTTTCTATAAAATCATTGGATACTTTACTTTTAGGAGAAAATTACGCTAAAAGTTTGGGCTTAAAAGTAAAAAAAACCAGAAGATTAATTATTCTTGCAACAAGTATTTTAGCAGGAAGCATCACGGCTTTTGCAGGTCCTATTGCCTTTGTTGGATTGGCAGTACCACATTTATCCAAATTACTTTTTCAAACGAGTAACCACCGCATTTTGTTTTGGAGTACCATACTTATAGGAGCGATTATCATGCTCTTTTGCGATATGGTTTCCCAAATGCCAGGATTTGATTTTACATTGCCAATAAACGCTATTACGTCTATTGTGGGAGCACCTGTGGTTATTTGGTTGTTGGTAAGAAAAAATAGGTTGGTTTGATATTAATAGAATAATCTGTAAAAACCGTGGCAGAAAAAATTTACCACATAGGCACATAGTTTAATTTAAAAAAATATTTAAATGATAACACAAAAATATTTAGATGAATTGACATATGAAATTATTGGTTCTGCAATAGAAGTCCATAAAGCAATGGGGCCAGGATTACTTGAAAATATTTATCATCTTTGTTTGATTGAAGAGTTAACACATAGAAAAATAAATTTTTCAACAGAGTTAAAAGTTCCAGTTCATTATAAAAATAAAGAACTTAATATTGATTTCAGATGTGATTTATTTATTGAAAATTGTATTGTGGTAGAATTAAAATCTGTTTCAATAATTAATCCTATTCATGAAGCGCAGCTTCTAACCTATATGAAACTTTTAAAATCCCCTAAGGGCATATTAATAAACTTTAATTGCTTTAATATTTTTAAGGAAGGACAAAAAACTTTTGTTAATGACTATTTCAAACTATTACCAAAAATATAGACCTATGTGCCTATGTGGTTAAATAAAAATTATGAGCGATAACAAAAACATCCTTACTTCTACAAACCTATCGATTGGATACAAATCCAAATCGAAAGAAAATGTTATTGCTAAAAATATCAATTTAAAACTAGAAGCAGGGAAATTAATTGCTTTAATTGGAGAAAACGGAATTGGAAAATCAACACTTTTAAGAACACTTTCGGGACTTAAAAAACCGTTGGCGGGAGAGGTTCAATTGAATAATAAAAATCTAAAAGAATACAGCCCTGTTGACTTAGCGCAGAATTTGAGTTTGGTTTTAACCGAAAAATTACCCACAAGCAACTTAACTGTTTTCGAATTAATTGCCTTGGGAAGACAACCTTACACCAATTGGATTGGAAAATTAAACCCCGAAGATTTAGAAAAAGTAAACGAGGCAATTGCATTAACCCAAATTGAACATTTATCAAATAAAAAATATTACGAAATAAGCGATGGACAATTTCAAAATGTACTCGTAGCAAGGGCTCTAGCACAAGATACTCCGTTGATAATCTTAGATGAACCTTCAACACATTTGGATTTATTTCATAAAGTTTCTCTTTTTAAATTATTGAAAAAACTAGCAGCAGAATCCAATAAGTGCATTCTTTTTTCTACCCACGACATCGATTTGGCAATTCAATTATCCGATGAAATGATTGTTATGACAGAAAAGTATCTTGTTCAAGACCAGCCATGTAATTTGATTATTAAAGGAGTTTTCAATACCCTTTTCAAAGACGAAAACATAAAATTTGATAGCGAAAAAGGACGATTTATGATAAGGTGAAAATATTAATTCACTATCATTTTCTTTACCACCTTGTAATCCTTAATATAAAAAACAAAATAATAAATCCCAGAATTTAATTCGGAAATAGATAGATTATTTTCTTGTAATGTATTTTTCATAATTATTCTTCCAAAAACATCCAAAACAACAATCTTTGTTTTATCCTCAACTCCTTCAAAAAAAACTTTATCATGGGCAGGATTTGGGAATAGTTGAATTTCGCTTTCCCGCGGATTATTTAAAGAAAGTTCATTACAAAAATTGAAAACATCAAAAATTGGCAAAGGTGTATTGTTATTTGTAAAATTAAAAAAACTCATATTTTCATATGACGATCCTTGTCCCCATTGATCACACATGGAGGAGCTTATCCAATCAGGCTCCCAGTAAAGAACGCCCTTTCCTCCTGAATTATAAACTGTATTTACTAAGTCTGAGAAAAATAGTTTTTGTCCTTGTGGAGATATTGGGTAATTTAAATTTCCATACGAATTTACAATATTTGTATATCCATCAGAACTATCCGTCGTCCAAGGCACACCAGTTTCAAAAATCATTATTTCTTTATTATATGTATTTTTTAATGTATTAATTAAATTACCTAATTGAGGTAAAGAAGTAAAATTAGACCAAACAGGATAAAAGGAAACGCCTATAATATCATAGTTAGTTATGTTTTGGCTACTAAACAATGCCGTAAGCCAAGAGGCCGTATTATCCGTAAAATGAACAGCTTTTTTTATTGAGGTACCATTAGAAGAATTGAAATTATCAACCGCAGTTAAAGCAATATTAAATTTATTAGCGTCTTCAGGCCAACTCCAACCATTTGTAGTATTTGTATCGTCTATAAATCCCCAAGTAGTTTCGTTGCCTATTGTAACAATATCCGGAGTAACATTATTATTTTTTAGATTTTGTAATACCGAAATAGTATAATTGTAGATGGAATTAAGGAGATCCGTTCCTGTAAGTCCATCCCATGCTTGAGGTCTTTTTTGTTTATTAGGATCATTAAAATAATCTCCATAATGAATGGCCAAATTTAATTTCATTCCATTGGTTTTGGCGTTTGTAAATCCTAAAATAACATCGTTAATATCATTTGCCGTTATGGTATTTCCGCAATTACCAACAATGTTCTGAGGGGTGTGAAACAAGCGCATTCTAACCATATTTGCGCCTTTTTGAGCAAAAAGTAAATAAGGGTTTACTTCAACATTGTTTATGTCACGATAAACTCCACCATTTGCTAAAACTGAATTTGTATACGATAAATCAGCACCAATAGTAAAACATTGTGCATTCAATCGGACACAAAAAATCAAGAATAATAAAATTATATTTTTCAAATTTTTATATTTATCTGTCTTTTGGCCTCCCCAACTACAAAAGCCACCGAATTGGCGATATTAAAACTCCGGATTAATTTCGACATTGGAATGGTTAAATGATTTTCGAATTGTGTCAAAACTTCTTGACTCAATCCAACACTTTCTTTCCCAAAAACCAACCAATCGCCATCTTGAAATTGGGTTTCATAAATAGAAGTAGCGGCATGCGAACTCATTAAGAAAACTCTCGATGTATCTGAAATTTGAGCTGTCCATTCGGCAACATTTTGGTATTCGGTAACATCCAAATGCACCCAATAATCCAAACCCGAACGTTTTAAATTTTTGTCATTTATAACAAATCCAAATGGATGTATTAAGTGCAACCGACTTTCGGTACCAACACACAAACGACCTATATTTCCGGTATTATTTGGAATTTCAGGCTCAACTAAAACAATGTTTAACATTAATTATTGATTTTTGAAATTGTTATTGTCATTGATTTTTGAAAAATCTTCCAATTCTAAAACTTCTCCTGCTTGTAAATTATTTAAATAGATATTTCCAATGCGAACTCGAACCAATCGTAAAGTAGGAAAACCAACTGCCGAAGTCATTTTACGAACCTGTCGAAACTTCCCTTCATTGATAGTAATGGACAACCAAGAAGTTGGTCCGTGACGTTCGTCTCGAATTTTCTTGGCACGTTGTGGAAAATTAGGAATTCCGTTTACAATGCTTGCTTCGCATTCTTTGGTGAGGTATTTTTTACCATCAAAACCAATTAGCACTCCTTTTTTCAATTCAACTATGGCTTCTGGAGTTACAACCCCATCCACTTGAACGTAATATTCTTTTTTTACTTTTTTACTGCGCACCATTTCGCTCATTTTACCATCGGTAGTAAGCAAAAGTAATCCTTCCGAATCTTCATCTAATCGGCCAATTGCCATAGTATTCTCGGGGAAATCATGTAATTCTCCGAGCAACTTTTTTGGGCGCTTGAGCTCATAAATAAACTGCGATAAATAGCCGTAAGGTTTGTAAATAATAAAATGTTGGTGCATAATTTTAGGGTTAATCTATAGGATTTTGACGATTATCCCAAAAATAGAGTAGGTAAATTGTGGTATTATTTATTTCATAAAACAAAGAACACTTTTTGTTTATCGTTGCTTTTATGACATTATAGAATTTTGAACTAGATTTGAAAAGGAAAGGAAACTTTTCAATTAAACCACTAATAGAATTTACCTTCAAAACAAATTTTAATGCTGCTTTTTTTCCAAATTGGGCTTCAATAACTTCAAAAGTTATATCTGCTTTTATAGTCCAAAAAACTTCCATTACTAGTATTTTGCTAAATATTTTTTCATAACCTCTTCATGGGATAAAAATTCACCACTTGTAATTTGGTTTCTACTTTCAATAATTCCTTTTATCATATGTCCTGGTAAATCATCCGAAAAATCGGCCTCTTCATTAAACGAATTTTTTGCTTTAATAGAATTAGCAATTTCCAAAAACATATTTCGGTATTGTTCGTCAGCCTCAATAACTATCTTCATAACCTTTATTTTTACAAATATAATTATTTTTTTTATTCCATTTATTACATCTTTAGTATATTTACATACTTATACCACATAAAAAATGACAGCAGTTTTACCTATTTTAATAGTATTTATTATCGCCTTAGCCATTGGGATTTTCCTTGGAAAATTGTTGTTTACCGCCAATTCCAAATCGGAAAAAGCAACTTTGGAAGAGAAAAATAATGGCTTGCTTTCGCAAATAAATCAGATGAAAGAGCAGGTTCAAATGGATCGCACGGATTTTGAAAAACAATTAGCAGTATCCAATTTAGATAAGGAAACTATCCGATCAGAAAAAGAAGCATTAGCCATTCAATTATCTAAAAAAGAAACCGATTTTGAAAATCTTTGGGAACGCAATAAGGAGCAAAAACAAGAAGTAGAGCAACTTCAAGAAAAGTTTACTAAAGAATTTGAGAATTTAGCCAATAAAATTTTGGAAGAAAAAACTTCTAAATTCACCGAGCAAAACAAAGAAAATTTAAAAACTATTTTATCGCCTTTACAAGATAAAATTCAACTTTTTGAAAAGAAAGTAGAAGATACCCACAAAGAAAGCATTGATTATCATGCTGCTTTACGTCAACAAATATTGGGCTTACGAGAAATGAACGAGCAAATGAGTAAAGAAACTCTTAATTTAACTAAAGCATTAAAAGGCGACAGCAAAATGCAAGGAAATTGGGGGGAACTAATTTTGGAACGGGTTTTAGAAAAGTCGGGATTGGAAAAAGACCGTGAGTATTTTGTACAACAAAGTTTTGTTACCGAAGACGGTAACCGCGTATTCCCCGATGTGGTAATTAATTTACCAGATGGAAAGAAAATGATAGTCGATTCAAAAGTGACTTTAACGGCTTACGAACGTTATATTAACGAAGAAGACGACACTTTAAAAGCACAGCATTTAAAAGATCATGTTATTGCAATTAATCGTCATGTGGAGCAGTTGGGTAACAAGAATTACCACGATTTATATCAAATGGAAAGCCCCGATTTTGTATTGCTTTTTATCCCAATTGAATCGGCATTTGCTTTAGCATTAAACGAAGATACTACTTTGTACAATAAGGCTTTCGAGAAGAATATTATAATTGTAACTCCTTCCACTCTTTTGGCTACTTTGCGCACCATTGACAGCATGTGGACCAACCAAAAGCAACAAGAAAATGCCCTAGAAATTGCGCGACAAGCAGGAGCATTATACGATAAATTTGAGGGTTTTGTTACCGATTTAGTGAAAATTGGTAAAAAAATGGATGAAGCTAAAATAGAATACCAAGGTGCCATGAACAAATTGGTAGACGGTAAAGGAAACTTGGTAACTAGCGTAGAAAAATTAAAAAAAATGGGAGCAAAAGCTAAAAAATCGCTGCCCGAAAATATCTTAAACCGAGCCACTATCTCGGATAATTTAGTAACCAACTCAGAAGAAATTTCTGATTAAAATAAGTTCATTATGGTACGTATATTTATTCTTTATCTAATTTTAGCAATTGCTGTATCGATTACGGCTTACTTTTCTTTTGTTTATTATGCTTCTTATAGTGAAGGGGTTCGATCAGGACAACTCATTAAATTTAGTCATAAAGGGGTTATTTTTAAAACTTGGGAAGGAGAAATAAGTCAAGGGATTTCTGGTTCGCAAATTTTTTCGTTTTCGGTTTTAGATAAAGACGAAAAATTAATTGCCGACTTAAAAAACCTTGAAGGACAATATGTAAAATTAACCTATAAAGAACGCTACCGTACCTTTTCTTGGTGGGGAGATTCTAAATATTTTGTTACAGAAGTTCAAAAAGACAAATCGCCATTCAATAAATAATTATGAATCCCTACAAATCTGTAAAATCCTCCCGAATCACCATTTCGCAACTAATGCTTCCCTCCCACACCAATTTTAGTGGTAAAATTCATGGTGGGTATATTCTTTCTTTATTAGACCAAATTGCTTTTGCATGCGCCTCTAAATATTCTGGAAATTACTGCGTAACTGCTTCCGTAGATACGGTTAATTTCTTGAATCCTATTGAAGTTGGCGAATTGGTTACTCTAAAAGCCTGCGTGAATTATGTAGGAAACAGTTCGATGATTGTTGGCATTAGAGTAGAAGCAGAAAACATCCAAACTGGTAAAGTAAAACATTGCAATTCGAGTTACTTTACAATGGTTGCTAAAGACACGAATGGTATAAACACAAAAGTTCCTGGATTACTTTTATCTAACAACGAAGAACTAAGACGTTTTTATAACTGTGTAAAACAAATTGCAACAAAAAAAGACTTGGTATTACATGAAGAAATATTCGATTATAAATCGGAAAAAGCCATTTTGGAACTTGTTAATTACAATGTGAGGTTGGAATTGACTTAATAGAAATACTATTTTTGTTATGCTGCTTAACTAGTGTTTAAATTTTAAGATACAAATAACTTTCCTCTACATTTTAAATTAAAAAACAAGGAAAAACAACTACTTTTGAAGTAAATAAAAAAAACCTAATGTACAAGTCGAAAGAAAATTTTGAAATTCAAAAAAAACTAACTGTAATAATTGTTTTTTTATTTTTAATCAAATTAACCGCTTGGTATTACACCAATTCTGTTGCTATTTTAACAGATACTTTAGAATACACCATCAATGTAATTAGCGGCTTTATAGGATTGTACAGCCTCTATCTTTCGGCCAAACCCAAAGACAAAAACCACCCATATGGGCATGGAAAAGTCGAATTTCTATCGGCAACAATAGAAGGCACCTTAATGGTAGTTTCTAGTTTTGTAATCATCTACGAAGCCATCAATAATTTAAAACATCCGCACGAGCTAAAACAATTAGATTACGGAATTTACCTAGTTGGTTTAACGGGAGTTATCAATTATGTAGTTGGTCATTATTCCATAAAAAACGGAAAGAAAAACAACTCCTTAGCGCTTATTGCCACTGGAAATCACATGCAGTCTGACACCTATGCTACACTAGGAATTGTAATAGGTTTGATCTTAATTTATTTCACTCATTATGCCTGGATTGATAGTGTAGTTGCCTTTGTTTTTGCATTAATAATCATTGTTTCTGGATATAAAATTTTGAGAAGTTCAATTGCCGGAATTATGGACGAAGCCGACGATGAATTATTAGAAAAAATGGTTGGCTATTGCCAAGCTAAACGCAGGGAAAACTGGATTGATTTGCACAATTTACGATTTATAAAATACGGTGGCACCCTGCATTTAGATTGCCATTTAACCATTCCATGGTATTTCAATATTCACGAAGGACATTTGGAAGTAGATGAATTAGAAAAAATTGTAAAAAACAATTTTGGTGATAGCGTAGAAATTATGGTACATACCGATGGTTGCTTGGATTTTTCTTGTAAAATTTGTAGCAAACAAGAATGTCCTGTGCGTAAACACGAATTTGTGCGAACCATTGAATGGACCATTGAAAACATTTCATTAGACAACAAACATCGAATAGAAAAATAGTTACCTATATTTTACCTACATTTGATAGAGATTTCAAAATTATTTTTGCTTATGGAAACCAAACAAGACCTAAAACTTGCCGTGTTAATTGATGCTGACAACGTTCCTTATGCCAACGTAAAAGAAATGTTTGAAGAAATTGCCAAGTATGGCACTCCAACTTTCAAACGAATTTATGCCGATTGGACTAAGCCAACAGTTTCAGGTTGGAAAAATGTACTCTTAGAAAATGCCATTACTCCTATTCAGCAATACAGTTATTCTACAGGAAAAAATGCCAGTGATAGCGCCTTGATTATTGATGCTATGGACATCTTATATACTGGCAAAGTGGATGGTTTTTGTATTGTTTCTAGCGATTCTGATTTTACCCGATTGGCAACCCGACTTCGAGAAGCCGGAATGAAAGTAATTGGTATTGGCGAAAAGAAAACTCTTACGCCATTCATCACTGCGTGCGACAAATTCATTTACATTGAAATCCTAAAAAAGCACGATATAGAACTTCCATTGGATGCCAAAAACAAAAGACCTTCTACAAAAACTAAGTCACAAGCTAACAATGCGATAAGCAAAATTGATCCGAAAATAATTAAACTTTTTGCCGATAGTATAGACGATTTAGAAGACGAAAATGGCTGGGCATTTCTTGGAGAATTAGGCAACTTAATGCTTAAAAAGAAACCCGATTTTGACCCTCGAAATTACGGTTTTCCTAAAATGTTGGCCTTTATTAAAAGCATGAACCAATTTGTTATTGACGAACGCGAAAGTGGTAAGAACAATATCAAACATATTTATGTTAGAAGAAAATAATTTATACTTTTCAAACTATTAAGGCATTACGATTTACACCTTAATGATTCTAAAAATTCTGTATAATCTGCGGCAAAAAACTTTTATATTCTGCGATAAATTAATCAGACTATAGGGATTTCATTTTAAAAAAATCGCTCTAAAATTCATAGAAAATAACTAATATCCTAAATAAAACCCATTTATTGCTGTAGTACTCTTTATAAGACTACCTTACAAAAAAATGGCTATTGAAAACAAAGTACTACAAGTAGAAAAACTCTTTGATTTACTGGATATTGAAATTTCTACTTTCCAAACAACAGCCAATTTACATTGCCTCACTGGTTGTGGCAAATGTTGTAACAAACCAAATATTGACGCTTCGCCATTAGAATTTTTACCATGGGCGTTTTATTTATTTTTAAACGGTCAAGCCGAAGCAATGCTTGAGGAATTACAACAAAAAACCGATTCCAATTGCCAATTGTACCGCCCTTTAACTTTATTGGAAACCAACAACGGAAGTTGTTCCAACTACAAATACCGTGGCTTAATTTGCCGCCTATTTGGATATGCTGCCAGTAGAGATAAATATGGCGAATTACGATTGGCGACTTGCAAAATAATTAAAGAAAACCAACACAAGAACTTTCTTCAAACCGAAGAAGCCATCAGCAAGGGACTTTATGTACCTATTTTTACTGATTATTACATGAATCTTGCCCAAATAGATTACCAATTAGGCACCAAAATGCTGCCAATAAACAAAGCAATTATTGCAGCATTAGAAGAAGTATTGCAGTATTATGCCTACCGTCCGTTTCCTGGAGGATTAGAAAATAGTGCTTGATATTTGCCTAAATTTTTCTTATATTTAAGTAAAAAAACTTCAAAATATGAATTGGAGCGCTAAACTAATACGTCACAAAAAAGAGAATCGCATTGCTGTGTATTTTGAAAAAAAACACGACTATATTACTAGAATAAAAAAACTGGATGGTTCCAAATGGAGTCCAACACTTGGCGTATGGCATTTGCCTGATACTGCCGAAAACAGAGAACGATTTAAGATAGAAACACCATTAGGAAAATCAGTATTATCAAAAATTTCTTTTGAAAATCAAGAAATATTAAAACAATTCATTGAACATATCCAATTAAAAGGATATAGCATTTCTACATTAAAAACCTATCGGAATGAGTTTGGAACTTTTTTGAATTTTTTAAAAGAAGAAACCGCAGACACCTGCGAAATAGAAAAAATAAAAGAGTACATTTTATATTGTATTAAAGAACAAAAACTTTCAGAGGCAACCATTCAAAGCCGAATTAATGCTCTTAAATTTTACTATGAAAAAGTTCTAAGAAGAGAAAAAGTTTTTATAGAAATACCACGTCCGAAAAAACATGCAACATTACCCAAAGTTTTCTGTCAATCGGACATTAAAAAACTATTTGAAGTTACAACCAACTTAAAGCACAACACTATGCTCAAATTGTGCTATGGTTTAGGGCTAAGAGTTTCTGAAATAACAAATTTAAAAATTAAAGATATTGATAGTAAATCAATGCAAGTTTTTATTGAAAGAGCCAAAGGCAAGAAAGACCGCTATGCCAATTTACCCCAGAGTATACTAGAACAATTGCGCGAATATTTTATAGAATACCGGCCAAAAAAATATTTATTTGAAGGACAATACGGAGGGCAATACAGTATAAGAAGTGCTCAAGAGGTATTTAAAAACGCATTAAGAAACTCTAAAATAAATAAAACTTTAGGAATTCATAGTTTGCGCCATAGTTTTGCTACGCATTTATTAGAACAAGGAACAGATATTCGTTTTATACAAGAATTACTTGGAAATAAAGATATTAAAACCACCTTGTTATACACCCACATAAGCGATAAAAATATTAGGAAAATAATTAGTCCTTTAGATAATTTATAAAAAAAAATACTATATTTGAAATAAGCTAAAAAAATAAAGAAATTTTGACAATATTAAAAAGCGCATTGCGTATTTTTATATTGTCAAAATTAAAACAATAAAATTCAACACATTATACTCGACCTTTTTTTTAAAGGTTGCGTGTATTTATGAGTTAAAGGTAAGACTCCGCGCGAACGTAAAAAAAGAACAATAATTATTTAAACAAATGAAAAAAATCAAAATCATTTATGCTTTAACATTATCTACAATTTTGATAAGTTGCGCATCAGAAAACAACACAAGTAATAACCAAAATGTAGTTTGTGATTGTCCATCAGGAAACATTCAAGCAAATTCAAATGACTTAACTGGAAATTGGACATTAACCAAACGTACAATTTTAGATGTAACAGGAACAACTGTTACAGAAGTTCAAGATTTAACAACGGTTACTCCTTGTGATGCTAATTCATTTCATGTAAAAGTTTCTTTAGACACAAACAACAATAAAATCATGTCAATTCCTGTTGGTGCATTAATAAATCCATACCCACATACTTGCAGTCAAATAGTTAATTTGGAATTTCCTATCGTTTACTACGAAAATGGAAACAGCTGTCTAAAATTATTATCGACATCAGAAAATGCAGGTCATAAATTATGCTTAATTGAATTCACAGCTACTTCATTGAAAATTAAAATGAAGTGGTCAGAACAATATTATATATTTGAATGTACAAAAATATAAGTCCTACCGCTAACAGCCGTTTCTCGCAATTGCGAATTTTGTTGTAAGTTCACGTTTGCGTTTCGCAAGAATTTTTATCTTTAACGGAAAATAAAAAGTTCCGAATTTCGCAACTGACGAGAAGCGGCGGAACGTTAGCAGAAATTTTGGAAAATGACAAAAACCTAGAAAAGAATGAAAAAGACTTTAGCAATTATAATTATTTTATTAATTTTTTCTTGTAAAAAAGTCACTAAAATTAGTGAAAGTAAAAATACTTCAAATATTTCAAAAGAATTAAAAAAAGAACAAATTCAAACAGATAAAGCAACAATATTAATCCCAAAAAATATAGAAGGAACATATACAAATTCAGAAGAAACTGAATGTAACATCAAACTTATTATTACAAAAAAGGGAAAGGAATACTTTTACCAAATCAAAACTGATAAAAGAATTCTGAATGGAAAAATTAGCTTTTGTGAAAATATTGATGAAAAAGAAAGTTGCTTAAACTTTAGCGGAATTGAATGGGCGGAGAACAATGGACAGCTTGACGAAAATGGCGAACCAATTAACGATAATCTTAAATTACCAATCGGAATTGAAGGAACATTAAATCAAAATAAAATAACTATTCAGAATTATGGAAATTCAATGAATAATTACATTAAGTTAAATGATTGTGAAGATAAATATATAATACTGAAAAAATAAAAACTTCTGCCAACAGCGGTTTCAAGAAATGGCGAGGTTCGGGATTTATCAGAAATTGGAAAGGTTATTAATTAAAAGTTTTGTTTATATTTGTGAAGGCTTGGTCTTGGTTCATCGCCACTTCTTGAAGCCGCGACACGTTGGCAGAAATAATATGGAAAAAATCATAAAGATTATATTTTGTTTAATAATTTCAAATAACATATTTGGACAAAACTCTGTGTTTGAATTAAACTTAAATGATAAATCAAAATTAAAAAATGAATTATCAAAATCAATTGGGGAAAATTGGAATTTACTTGAATATACAATTGGAGATATCAATAATGACAAAAAAGAAGATATTATTGTAATTGGTAACTCATCAATTGACAAAGAACTTAATAGAAAAATATATCTATTCATAAACCAAAATGGTAATAAATTTAAAATTCTTGCTACAAATAATAATATTATAGAATGTGCAGAATGCGGAGGCGCTGGAGTTGGCGAACCATATCAACAAACAATTATCAAAAAAAAATATTTTAGTTTTGAAATATTATATGGTTCGTGTGAAAAAACAAAAGTTACTATAACTTTTAAATATGATATCAAAAGAAATTGGTGGTTTTTACACAAAAGCGTAAATCAAGATTACAACAATTGTGTTAATAATGAAAACACAAATGCCGAAATTAAAATAACAACAACTGAAAATAATAAATCAGAATACGGAAAATTAAGATTTGAGAATTATAAATAAAATTACTTCTGCCAACAGCGGTTTCAAGAAATGGCGAGTCTCGGGATTTATCAGAAATTGGAAAGGTCTTTAATTAAAAGTTTTGATTATATTTGTGAAGGCATGGTCTTGGTTCATCCCCAACTTCTTAAAGCCGCGAAACGTTAGCAAAAATGCTGTTTACGCACTGTGTAAAAAGACTTCGGCAGGAATTCTAAAATAATCTTTAAGCTTTTGAGCCATTTTTAAAGTGATTTCTCTTTTGCCAGATAAAATTGCAGAAACGTGACCTTTACTTCCAATGATTGGTTCTAAATCTTTTGCCTTCATTCCCATTTCCTGCATTTTATACTTGATTACTTCCAAAGCATCCAACTCAGGTAATTGATAATGCTTTTCATCATAATCTTTGACTAAAACAATAAGCAAATCCAATTCATCACTAGCAGGAGTATTCGGTTCTGCGTTGAATATTTCCATCATTCGTATTGATGCTTTGTTGTAATCGTCTTCTGTTTTTAATACTTTCCAGTTCATAATTAAATCTTTTTGTTTGTTAAAATTGTTGTGTCAAAAGAAATTGTTTCAACATTGATTTTGTCATATTCTTTATGCGTTCCAAACCAAATTACATAGCAAGCAGCTTGTAAAAAATTTGCGGAAACTAGCAGCCTAAAGTCATTACCTTTAATATTGAAAACAATGCGATTATTGTTTACTACGCTTGCACTGCCATACACATTCTTAACCTCGTTGAAATTATTGAATTCATGCTTAGAAAAATCATTATACCAAATTAGCAATTGTGTTTCTGCCATTGGATATTTTTTGATGTAATATAAAATCGTTTTCTTTACGAGGATTTTCATATGACAAATATAATAAAAGTTTTCAATTTGCAAACTATTTGTATCAAATATTCTTAATTAAGCACATTTGCTAATAGCGGTTTCAAGAAATGGCGTGGCACGGGATTTATCAGAATTGGTAATTTTTGAAACTAAATTTTGTTTATATTTGTAATCAAAAGTGTTGAAAATCCGCAACTTCGTGAAGCGTCAAAACGTAGGTAATAATTTTTAGAAATCAGAATACTTATCAGTAATATTAATGTGAAAATAAAACGATGAAAAAAGACAAGATCATATCAAAAACAGAAGATTTAGTTTATTTAATCTTATCCATTCTTGCCATTTTATTTATAATTATTGAAACAATCGACTTAATTTATATTTTTTATATAGAGGTAATTAGATTTTCATTCTCAAGTGAAAGACCTTTGAGTCTTACTGGTGTTCCAATTTTCTTTAATATATTAATTACCCTTGAAATCTTAGAAACTTTCAAAAATCATCACAATACTATTTTAAGTAAAGTTAAAATCATACTATTGATTGCAATAACGGCAATAGTAAGAAAAGTGATTACATTAGATATAAAGCACTCCGAATATTTAATATTAATTGGTATAGCGATATTAATAATGTCTTTTTGTGTGGGATATTATTTTTTATCGAAGAAAGAAAATGTTGAATAATCATCCAAAATATTTACCCTTAAAACAAAACCAAATGAAAAATAAATTTAAAAAAATTATTGCACTTACGTTAGCATTTCTTATGTTTAGTACAAGCGCTTCTCCGTGCACAGGAATTACATTAAAATCCAACGATGGTGGATTTGTAGTTGCAAGAACTGTTGAATGGGCACTTAATGATGCGCAACACAATAAGATTTTAGTTGTACCCCGCAACAAAAAATTCACAGGTCAAACTCCTGAGGGCTATAACGGAAAAAAATGGAATGGTAAATATGGCTTTGTAACACTTACAGCATATGACCAACCATACGGACCAGACGGATTAAATGAAGAAGGATTATATGTAGGCGTCTATTATTTACCCGATTTTGCTGAATATGCCATTTACGACAGTGCGAAAGCAGAAAATTCAATGAGCGTAGGCGACTTAATGCAGTGGATGTTATCATCGTTTAAAACAGTTGACGAAATAATTGCGAACCTAAAAAATGTTATTGTAGTAAATGTAGACAATAAAGAGTTTGGAGGTGCAGCACTGCCTTTTCATTTCAAGATTGTTGATCCAAGTGGTAATAGTAAAATAGTTGAAATCGTGAATAATGGTGAAGTAAAAATTTATGATCCTTATATTGGTGTGATAACTAATTCTCCTACTTACGATTGGCATTTAATTAATCAAAGAAATTATCTCAATCTATCGTCAAATCCTAATAGCCCTATGAGTTTCGATGAATATAAATTAAATCCATTGGGCGGAGGTTCAGGTTTAATTGGCTTACCTGGAGATTTTACTCCACCTTCAAGATTTGTGAGAGCTGCAGCATTTACTGCTTCTTGTCGTCCATTAGAAACGTCTCTCGATGCTGTTTTTGAATCTTTTAGAATATTGGATAATTTTAACATACCACTTGGGGCTCAAGTGCCAAAGGAAAATTTACCAACTGACATTGTAAGTGCAACACAAGTTACTTCTGCATCTGACTTAAAAAATAAAGTGTATTACTATCATACAATGTGGAATAGACAAATAAGAAAGATTGACTTAAAAGCGATTGACTTTACAACAATAAAAGAGCAAATAATTGATGATGATCAAGCGAAAACAAATACTGTTAAAGATGTAACTCCAAAATTGAATAGTATAAAGAAATAAAATTAAATTAACTTATAAAAAATGTTATATTTAAACGAAATAGCTGCTTGGAAAATATCAATTTTTATACTTCTATTAGTACTAACTTCAACTTTACTTGGAAGTTTTGTTGGAAAATCAAAAAAGATAAAAGAAGAATATTTAATAGAATCAAGTAATATTTATGGTTCACTTTTTGGTTTACTAGCACTAATATTAGCCTTTACATATAGTATGAGCATAGACAGATATGACACTCGTAGACAAATTATTGTTCAGGAATCAAACACAATTAGCACAGCTTTACTTCGTGCTGACTTGTATCCAGAAAACGAACGTTTATTGTTTAGAAATGATTTCAAAAAATATATTGAAACCCGTATAAATTATTTTAAAGTTGGCTTTGACTCTAAAAAAAGAGAACAGGTAAATATAATTAGCCACTCCTTATCCAATGCATTGTGGAATCGAGCTACTAGACTTTCACACAATTATTCAAATACAGACGCAACACGCCAAATGATTCCAGCATTGAATGAAATGTTTGATATTACTACAACGAGATTAGCTGCTGAAAATGCCAAAGTTCCCGATAGCATCATTTTATTAGTCTTTCTCTTAGCATTTATAATTTCTTTTTTTTCTGGTTATTCATCAACTTTAAGAGGAGAAATTGATTGGTTTGGTAATCTTTGCTTTGGTGTAATGATTTCACTAACAGTATTATTTATTTTGGATTTAGATAGACCATACAGAGGTTTAATTACATTAGATGAATCAAATAATAGCATAATTGAATTACTGAAATATTTCAATTAAATTTTATAAAACTGCTGCCAAAAGACGTTTCAAGAAATGGCGAGGCATGGGATTTATTAAAAATTGGAAAGTTCTTTAATTTAAAGTTTTGTTTATATTTGTAAAGGCTTGGTCTTGGTTTATCGCCACTTCTTAAAGCCGCGACACGTTTTGCGACACTTTGGTGCGACAGAAAACCGAAAAAATAATAGAAAATTTATTTCAGAATACCATAAATTGGTATATTTGAAAAAAATATAAAATTATGGCACGAAATACATCAATTTTAATTGGGGAATATTACGAAAATTTTATAAACAGACAAATTGCAACAGGAAAATATAATTCTGTAAGCGAAGTTGTTAGAACTGCTTTGAGACATTTTGAGCAGGAAGAAATTCAAACAAAATCTCTAATTACGGAATTAGAACTTGGAGAGAAAAGTGGAAAAATTAAAAATTTTAATCGAACAGAAAATCTAAAAAGCTTAAACGACAATTTCCAAAAGTAATGGCTGAATACATTATAAGTGAAAAAGCTTTAAACGATTTGAATAATATTTGGATTTACACGGCTCAAAATTGGTCGCTTGAACAAGCGAACCGATATTATAATTTGATAATGGATGAAATAGAATATGTAGCGGAAAACTTTGAAACAACAAAAGATTTTGGAAGCATTCGTAAAGATTATCGATATTCAAAAGTGAAATCGCATTTAATATTTTGCAAACAAATTGAAAATACAGAATTGGAAGTTGTGAGAATTTTGCATGAAAGAATGGATATTAAAAATAGAATTAACGATTAAAAAAGAGATTGCTCAACAGCCTTTTCAAGAAATTACGGGATTTGGGATTTATCAGAAAAGTTGTTTTTTTAAACTAAAATTTGTCTATATTTATAATCAATAGTGTTGAAAATCCACAAACTCGCCAAGCTGCAAGACGATAAAACCAAAATCTAAAGTTGTTTATGGCTACTTGCTATTTTGAAAGTATAAAGAAAAAAATCCCAAGCTTACAGTTGGGATTTTGTTGTTATTTACTCAAATACATTTTTCGTCTGGAATACAATTCATAAAACTGGTCGTCTTTTAAATCATCTATAAACAAGATGCTTTCGCCTGTAGATTTCATTTCGGGTCCTAATGCTTTATTTACATTTTGGAACTTACTAAAAGAAAAAACCGGTTGCTTAATGGCGTATCCTTTTAGCTGCGGATTGAATTTAAAATCGGTAACTTTATTTTCTCCAAGCATTACTTTGGTTGCATAATTTACATACGGCTCGCCATAAGCTTTTGCTATAAACGGAACCGTTCTTGAAGCACGTGGGTTGGCTTCAATGATATAAACTACATCCTCTTTTATGGCAAATTGAATGTTAATTAACCCAACCGTTTGCAATGCCAAAGCGATTTTCTTAGTATGGTCTTTAATTTGTTGCATTACAAATTCACCCAAATTAAATGGTGGCAATGTTGCATTTGAATCACCCGAGTGAATTCCGCAAGGCTCAATGTGTTCCATAATTCCAATGATGTACACATTTTCACCATCGCAAATTGCATCTGCTTCAGCTTCAATAGCACCATCTAAATAATGATCTAAAAGCAATTTATTTCCCGGAATACTTTTCAATAAATCGATAACGTGCTCTTCCAATTCTTGTTTATTGATGACAATTTTCATTCCTTGACCACCCAAAACATAGGATGGACGAACCAATAAAGGAAAATCTAAAACATCTGCCAAAGCAGAGGCTTCATCCGCATTTTCAGCAATTCCGAATTGAGGAAATGGAATTTTTAAATCGGTTAACAATTCTGAAAAACGACCTCTATCTTCGGCTAAATCCAAAGCATCAAACGAAGTTCCTAAAATCTTTATTCCGTATTTAGATAATTTTTCGGCCAATTTCAATGCAGTTTGCCCTCCCAATTGCACAATTACACCTTCTGGTTTTTCGTGTTGGATGATGTCGTAAATATGCTCCCAAAATACGGGTTCGAAATACAATTTATCGGCAGTATCAAAATCAGTTGAAACCGTTTCGGGATTACAGTTAATCATGATGGTTTCGTAGCCACATTCTTTGGCGGCCAAAACACCATGCACGCAAGAATAATCAAATTCAATTCCTTGCCCAATTCTATTTGGCCCCGAACCAAGAACAACTACTTTCTTTCTATTGGAAACAATACTTTCGTTATGCACGTATCGTTCTCCTGTTGGAGTTTCAATTTCTGCTTCAAAAGTAGAGTAATAATAAGGAGTTTGCGCTTTAAATTCGGCAGCACAAGTATCCACCAATTTATAAACTCGTTTAATGTTCTTATCATCCCGCAATTTATAAACCTGACTTTCCAAACAACCCAACATGTGTGCTATTTGACGGTCGCCGTAGCCTTTTTGCTTGGCTTCCAATAATAATTCTCTTGGTAAAGTATCTAATTTATAGGTCGAAATTTCTCTTTCTAACGAATATAATTCTTCGTATTGTTTCAAAAACCACATATCAATTTTGGTGATTTCGTGAATTCTTGTCAACGGAATTCCCATTGCGATAGCATCATAAATCACAAAAACACGATCCCAACTTGCAAAAGTTAATTTCTCTATAATTTGTTCGTAGTTTTTATAGCCTTTTCCGTCAGCTCCTAGTCCGTTACGTTTAATTTCAAGCGACTGAGTAGCCTTATGGAGCGCTTCTTGAAACGAACGTCCAATTCCCATAACTTCTCCTACTGATTTCATTTGAAGCCCTAAGGTTCTGTCTGCTCCTTCAAATTTATCAAAGTTCCAACGTGGAATTTTTACTATAACATAATCTAAAGTTGGTTCGAATAAAGCAGAAGTTGATTTGGTAATTTGATTTTGTAATTCGTCTAAATTGTACCCTAAAGCCAATTTAGAAGCAATTTTTGCAATAGGATACCCCGTTGCTTTGGATGCCAAGGCAGAAGAACGCGAAACACGTGGATTGATTTCAATAGCTACAATATCTTCTTTTTCATCAGGTGAAACGGCAAATTGCACGTTACATCCACCGGCAAAATTTCCAATAGAACGCATCATCAAAATAGCATAATCGCGCATTCGTTGAAAAGTAGTATCCGATAAAGTCATTGCTGGAGCCACCGTAATGGAATCTCCGGTGTGAATTCCCATTGGATCCATATTTTCTATGGAGCAAATGATAACCACATTATCGTTTTTATCGCGTAAAAGTTCTAATTCATATTCTTTCCAACCTAGTAAAGCCTTATCTATTAAGACTTCATGAATAGGAGACATTTCTAATCCGTAGGTTAGTTTTTCATCAAATTCTTCTTTGGTGTGAACAAATGCTGCTCCGGTTCCTCCTAAAGTAAACGATGGACGAATTACTAAAGGAAACCCAAATTCTTGTGCGATTTCTTTTCCTTTCAAAAAAGAGGTTGCGGTTTTCGCGGGAGCTGTAGGAACATTAATTCTTTCTAATAATTGTTTGAATTGCTCGCGGTCTTCGGTAATGTTGATGGCATTTACATCAACACCTATTAATTTTACTCCAAAATCGTTCCAAATTCCTTTTTCATCTGCTTCTAAACAAAGATTTAAAGCAGTTTGCCCACCCATGGTTGGAAGCACTGCATCTATTTGCGGATGTTCTTTTAGAATTTGAATTAAAGACTTGGTGGTAAGCGGCAATAAATACACATGATCGGCCATGGTTGGATCGGTCATGATGGTTGCTGGGTTGGAATTAATTAAGATTACTTCAATTCCTTCTTCGCGAATGGAACGTGCCGATTGGGAACCTGCGTAATCAAATTCGCATGCTTGCCCAATAACAATAGGACCTGAACCTATAATTAAAACCGATTTAATGGAGTTGTCTTTTGGCATTGTAGTTAGTTTTAGACTTCTTAGATTATCCGATTTCTAGATTTTCTAAATCATTCGATTTCTTAGATTATTTAAGTATAGTTGTGTGTTGTAATTTGTCATTCAAAGGTAATTGGTTTGTTTAAAAAAATAAAAAAAGCACTTTCAAACTTATTAAAATTTATAAACAACAAGTAAAATTGCTCCTTGTTTAGCAATGACCTAAAAAAAGCCGTTACTAAAAAATAGTAACGGCTTTATATGGATTAGAATCTAATCATTATTTTTTGTGTCTTGGTTCGCTAGATACAGTCAATTTATGTCTTCCTTTAGCTCTACGACGCGCAAGGACTTTTCTTCCATTTGCAGAAGCCATTCTGTCCATAAATCCGTGTTTATTTCTTCTTTTTCTTTTCGATGGTTGAAACGTTCTTTTGCTCATTGCTTTTTATCTTTAAATCGTGTATTAATCTGTTTGGTAGGCTCTTTTAAAACCGAGTGCAAATATACAAAGGTTTTTATTACTTGCAAGTAGTTTTTTAAAAATATTTTAAAAACCTTTTATTACCTTTGTAGCCTAAATTAAATTAATTATGTTTCACAAAAATATTAAACTTGTACTTGCGTTGCTAATTGTAGCAACGGCAGTATGGCAGTTCACAGAAAGCAACATTGGAAATGGTATTTTTCTTATCTTTTTATCATTAGTTCCTGTTTTTCTTTACTACAAAAATGAATTTATTTTATTGGCTTTTCTTCAATTGCGCAAGCAAAATTTTGAAGGAGCTAAAAAATGGCTAATTAAAATTAAGAATCCTGAAACTGCTTTGGTACGAAAACAACAAGGATATTATAACTATCTTCAAGGTTTAATGCTTTCGCAAACGAATTTAATTCAGGCCGAAAAATATTTCAAAAAAGCGATTGAATTGGGATTGAATATGGATATGGATTTGGCAGTTGCTAAATTAAATCTTGCTGGCGTTGCACTTTCTAGAAGAAGAAAGCTGGAAGCAACTAACCTAATGAATGAAGTTAAAAAACTTGACAAACAAGGAATGTTAAAAGATCAAATCAAATTGATGAAAGATCAAATGAAGAAAATCTAATATTTTTTCAATTAAAAAACAAAAAACACTTATCTAGCGATAAGTGTTTTTTTTACAAACAAACTAAACTTCAATATAATCTCACGATTATGCTGTAATAGTGGTTTTAGCAATTTCGGTATCTGCTTGAACGTGTGCCGCATTTGCTCTTCCACTAGGATCTTGATTTTCTTGCCATTTTGGTATCCACTTCCTAACGGTTTGTGCAGCACTAAGTTGTGGAAAGTATTTATGAAAAATAGTTCTATAAAAATACGCTTCCTTGGTAGTTGGGGTATTGTAAGCAAAAAGATTTGAGGCATGTTCTAGCTCGACATCCGTTACCTTAGAAGCGCAGTATTCTATTAATTGATCTATCCAATTGTATCCTACTCCATCCGAAAATTGCTCTTTTTGACGCCATAAAACTTCGTCTGGCAAATAGGGATTATCTGGAGTATCAAATGCTTTTCTTAATATGTATTTTTCTTTTCCGTCGTAAGTTTTTGGTTGTTTTTCTTCGCCTTTTATTAGCATTGCAACATCCAAGAATGCTTTATCCAAAAATGGAACTCGTGCTTCTAACCCATGCGCCATGGTAGATTTATCGGCACGAAGTAAATCGGCAGTGAATAATTTTTGCACTCTCTCTATAGTTTCTTTTTGGAAATCTTCGGTAGAAGGTGCATTTCTAAAATACAAATACCCTCCAAATATTTCGTCTGCTCCTTCTCCTGAAAGTACTACTTTAATTCCTAAATCGGTTATGGCTTTCGACAAAAAATACATCGGAGTACTTGCTCGTATAGAGGTTACATCATAAGTTTCTAGATGCCAAATTAATTTATCTAAAATCTCTATTCCTTGTTCGATGGTAAAATGTACTTCGTGGTGTTTGGTTCCTAAAAATTCGGCAACTTTTCGCGCTGCTTTTGCATCGGGAGCATCGGCATCTAAACCTATAGAAAACGAATGTAATTCTTTTCCTTGTTCTTTCAATAAACGGGCAGCAATAGAAGAGGTTAATGACGAATCTAATCCGCCAGAAAGCAATACTCCAATTGGCACATCACTCATTAATCGTTTGCGGGTTGCTT
This sequence comes from Flavobacteriaceae bacterium, assembly GCA_947452415.1. Lineage (GTDB taxonomy): Bacteria > Bacteroidota > Bacteroidia > Flavobacteriales > Flavobacteriaceae > Flavobacterium. Next base: position 34,104 of record CANGCT010000004.1, on the reverse strand, counting down.
CGGTTAACGATTCTCTTAGCGCATCTAAATCTAATTCGTTGATTGCTTTAGTATAATCTTCATATACTGGCTTATAGTATTTTACAAAACCTGTTTCTGGAGTATAATAATGTCCTGGAGGAAAAGTAGAAAAAGTTAAACATTGGTCGGCAATGGGTTTCATTTCAGATGCAAAATACATACGGCCTCTGTCGTCCATACCATAATATAATGGTTTTACTCCAAGCGGATCGCGTCCTGCAATAAAATCATCACCATCAACTACAACAAAAGCAAAATCACCATCTAATAAATGAAGAAAATTACAATCAAATTTTTCATACAAATGTACAATTACTTCCGAATCGGATTTAGAACGAAAAGTATGCTCTTTTAACAATCCATCGCGCAATTCTTGGTGGTTATAGATTTCGCCATTGTGTACCATCCAAGCCGAATCACAACCTTGAATGGGTTGTTTACCCGAATGTAAATCAATAATAGATAAACGTTCGTGACATAATATATGCCCACTTGGTGTTACATGTAAATCACTTTCATCTGGCCCACGATGTGCCATTCTTTTTGAAAGTTCTTTAACTAATAGTTCGTCTTTTCCTTTTCCTATGATTGCTAAAAATCCGCACATGATCTTTTCGTTTTAATATTAATTATTTGATGAAGCAAAATTGGCTCTTTAATTTTATTATTAAAACAAAAAAACCAATATTAGTTACATTTTGTAACTAATATTGGTTTTTTTAAGTATATTTAAAAGTAAAAACTATAAAATTTCGGGATAATATTTAAAACTGTTATTTTTTCTCAAAATAAAGTACGTTTTTATAAATATCACCAAACGGAGAATTTTCTTTATCTCCTTTAGCAAGAGGATAGTTTTTAATCAATTGCAACTTCCCTCCTTCTATTTTAAAATCTTCTGATTTTTCTATATAAGAAAGATATTGGTTTTCACATTTCATAAAATCCGAATTTTCGGAAGCCATTTTAGTAGAAGCAATTAAATCAAATTTCAGCTTACCTGTTTTGGTCTTTTCATCAAAGGATAAAATGGTATAAGATCCCATAAAACCATTTACCGAAGATTGACCATATAATCTTAGCATACCACCTAATTCTAATTTTTCAGAAGTAAAAGTGATATTCATTTCTTTAACTTTACCCTCATTAGCAAATCCGCAAGGCGCATCCAAAGCATCACCAATTAGAACATTTTTTAGCACCCAAGTACCTTCAAGAAGATTACGCGTAATTTCTATTTTGGAAGTTTGATTTTCGGTGGCTACCTGTTTAGTAGAAGTACATCCAATTGCAGATAAGATCACCAAATAAAGAAAATTCTTTTTCATATATAACTATTTAAAATTGTTTTAGACCAATATAAGTGCATTTTTAATTGATTTTGTGTTTAAAAAATCAACTGAAAAACAAGATATGTAACTAAATTTAAATAGATTATGGGGGGGGGGTAATACTTCTATTATCAGCGGTAAAATTAGTGAATTTCAAAACAATAATTGTTCTAAAAACAAATTAATGCAAAAAAATTAAATTTTGTTATTGAATTGATTCAATGACATACTTCGTTGTGTTGATTTCAAAAGTAAACCCAACTGCATTTCCCATCAATTTATTTCCTAAAGGAGAATGGGGTGAAACTGCAATTATGATAGCATCGTCTATAGATATTTTAGGCAAAGCAGCGCTTACAAAAAGTAGCATCCGATTGGCTTGTACCAAACTTCCTAAAGCAATTTTAGTATGCTTACTAGAAGCATCAATTTTATCTAAAATGGCTTTTTGAGTTAAAATTTCTTGCAGTTTATAATTGAGTTTTTCTTGCTCAAGGTGCATCATAGAAAGAGCCGTTTCGTGCTTATCTCCAGCCGAACCTTTGGCATCGTTTTGCGCATCTATAGTCAAACCAGAAATCATATCGCGAAAAATATCAATTCTATCTTGGAGAATTTGGTGGTAACGTTGTAAAACTTGTTGTTTCATGTTTATTTGCCGCGAAGGCGCAAAGTAATTTATAAAATAAAGGCACTATATACTAATAATTTACTTTGTGCCTTCATGTCTTTATAGCATTGATTAAAAGTCAAATTTATAATTAACACCCACCAATACTTGAATTCCTTGTACAGGACAATTTAACCAACGTTGGTAATTTTGATTCGCCAAGTTGTTTCCTTTTAAGAAAAAGCTCAATCGTTCGTTATGTTTGTAGCCTAGATGCGCATTCAAATCGAAATAACTATTCAGAGTTACTTCTTTAACTGGTTCCGTCAAGGATAGGTTGGTATATTGGTCTTTTCTTTGTCCTACAAAAAACACATTTGCACCAGCATACCATTTAGAAGTCAATGTCAAATCTACAGTAGAACCCAATTTAATTCCGGGTAAATTCCAGGCTTCTTTTTCGTCTTTGGTTGCATAACTATTGAAAGTTCCGTTTATTCCGAAAGAAATATTTTTAGAAAAATCGGCTTTCAATTCACCAAAGAAACTTACTGTTTTAACATTATCATACACTAATCCAAACGAATTTCCGTTGGTATATCCTAATTTATTAGCATTTAAAACGTTGTAAACATTGTTTTTGAACAACGCTTTATTGTCTTCATTTTTAACCGATCCTCGAATATTATATCCAATTGAATTGGCTAATTTTCCTTTCAAACCAACATAAACGTCAAATTTTTGATCGGTTGGCGCTACAGTTAATGTTGGTGAAACAAAGAAATTTTCTTGAGCAAAATCTTGATAGGTATTTTGTTTCAATTCTCCTTCGGCTCCTGCATAAGCAATCATTAAATCGCCTACTACTTTATAAGAACCTGTAATGTTTGGATAAACAAACAACTTGTTTTTTGTTTCTGAATTTCCAGATGCAGCAGCCATACTATAGAAAATCCCTACTCCAACATTTACCGAAAAATCATCTTTGTTGATTTGGAAACTTGGCAGAATACCTATATTAGTGTAGCTATATTTTAATCCTGTTGCATCAAAATAATCTTTTTGAAATTTTCCATTAAGGTAATCCAAAACGAAATTAGTCTTCAATTTTACGTCCATAACATCAAACTGAAAAGAAGGTTTCACAACAAAACGATTTTCGGCAGAAGAAAAAGCATCCGAAAAATGACTAAATTTAATAGTAGCGTCTTTAAATACACTTTCTCCAAGAGCCAATCTTCCACCTAAATAAATGTTTTGATAAGTTTGTTTTGGGTTAATTCCGTTAAGGAATAATTCTTTATCCGATGGAAATAAATTTTCATACAAAGAAGCATCTAAACCATACCATTTATAGGTTTGACGTTGGTATCCCAAATCGCTATTCCATGAGAGTTTTTTAGATTTACTACCATAAGTAGCATCTATTGCTGTGTTAGAAAAATTATCCTCTAATTCCACATTTTTAATCCCTCCTTGTGAAGAAAGGTGGCGTAACATAGCTCCTATGTAATCGCCATTTTCTAAAGTTTGAGTAACAAACAATTCGGCATTAATAGTTCCGTAATTTCCTGCTGCTAAAGTAGCGTAATTACTAAATAATTTTTCTTTTGCTCCGTTTTCAACACCTGCCGCTTTTCCTTTGGAAGGTGTAAAAGTAGATGCTACTGGAAATGAAAAAATAGAATATTGAATTGCTTCTTTTTTCGAATTATCTTCATCGTCCAAAGATGGCGTTTCTTTCACTTTAAAAGCATCCGAAATAGTTGGCGTGTAGGCTTTAACTACATTCACCACTTCGGTTCCGATGTTTTCGTCTTTCTTTTGGGCAAGGGAAATTTGAGTTCCAAAAATTAGACAAATAGATAATAGACGGATAGAGGATAGACTATCGAATATAGGGAATTGGGATATATTTTTTTTGAAATTCATACTGTTTTAATTTAAAGTATTTTGAAAGGTCATTGTTGCTTTTTGAAATTCTTCTAATTTAGATTCTATTGTTATTGTCATTTCATCGGTAATAAAATTATTCGCATTGGCCAGCAATAATTGTGTTTGCAGTTCAAATGAAGAACCTAAAGCAATGTCTAAAAAATGACTAAACGATTTATTAGTTCTACTAGAACCTTCTGCTATATTGGACGGCATCGATACGGAACATCTGTTCATTTGACTAATTAATCCATATTTTTCAGTACTTGGAAAACTAGATGTTAATTGAAAAATTATTTTTGCTAATTCCATTGCCATTTGCCAAATTTTAAGTTTTTTGAAATTATGTCTCTTAAAATTATTCATAATAATCCCGTTTTAAGTCTATTATCTATTCGTCTATCATCTATTCGTCTATTTAACAATAGACGAATTCGTTTTACTTTCCTCCGATTTAATAGCATCCAATTCCGTTTGGGCTTCTTGCGCTACCTCTGGAAAATCGGTGAAATTCTCAATAACACTATCTAAAATAGAGGTGGCTTGGAAACTGTCTTTTAATCCGTAATAATTTTTTGCCAACACGATTAAACCTCTAGCTCCAAAGAATTTGTATCCCGAATAATCTTTAGCCAGTTTCTGAACCGTTTTATTCGAATCGGCAAATTTTCCATCTTTATTTTTGAAATAAGCATCAAAATATAAAGCCTCTGCAGCCAATTCTCCTTTAGCAATTTTCAACAAACTAGCATAGGCCAATCTTGCCTTTACTTCGTCATTGGCTTTTATTGCCGAACGTGCAACTATGATTTGTGCATCACTTTTTACTTTGTCATCCGTTTTAGGATTCGAAATTACTTTATCAGCATAAACCACTGCATTTGGATAATCCTTTTGGTCGTAATAGGCACGCATTAAATTAGCTTGTGCAAAGGTTACATTTTGAGGAAAATCGGCTTCGGTTTCCAATCGTTTTAAAACCGGAATAGCTTTGGTAAAATCATTCTTTTTCAAATGAATTTCACACAAACGAGCCAAAGCTTGCTCGGTAAATTCACTTTTAGATTGTGCTACCACATAGTCGTAATTTGCAACCGAATTGGATTCCAAACCATCAGCATAATAGGATTGAGCCAAATAGAAATTTGCTTTCAATGCATGAATTCCTTTTGGAAATTTCGCTACATAACCACTCAAATTAGCAATTGCTTGCTTGGTGTTATTTTGCAAATATTGTTTTTCGGCAGCTTCATAAGTATCGTTATCCAATTCGGCATCGGATACTTCCACAAAATCTAATGTTCTAACCCAAGTGGCATATTCATCCACTTTACCATTATCCACATAAATCAATCGTGCTGTAGAAACTGCTTCTAAAGCCTCTGGAGTTCTAGGATAATCGGCTGCGACTTTTTTGAATTTAGCAATTGCCAGTTCATCTTTATTGGCATTATAATAAATCAATCCTTCACGCAAAACAGATTTTGATGCATAGGAACCATTTTTAAATTCGATTAATAATTGATCGTACGTTTTTATTGCTAAATCGGTTTTGTTTTCAGTAACATAAGTGTTTCCTAACTCAAACAAAGCATCATCACGAAATTGCGAAGTTTTAAATACTTGTAAAAACTTATTAAAATCTTCAATTTTCTTATCGTTTTTACTGACAAATCCGTAACTAATTGCTTTTTGAAATGCAGCATAATCGGCATCCACACTTTTCAAATCGATGGCTTTATTGTAAGCATCCATTGCTGGCCAATATTTGGAAGTAACAAATCGGCTATCTCCTAAACGCAAATACGCATCGTTCAATCGGATTTTATCGTCTTTGGCTCCATCAATGAAACTTTGGAAGTAATTTCCAGATTGATCGTATTCTTTTTGTTTGAAATAACAATACGCAATATTATAATTTAGGTTTTTAAATTCTGGAGTGTTTTTAGCTTCTGCTCCACCTTCAAATTGTTTAAAACTCAACAAAGCATCTTTAAAATTATCCAAAGTATATTCGGTTTCTGCTTTCCAAAAGGTAGCACGAGAAGTGAATTTAGCATCTTTTTGAACTCCAATGGAAGTAACAAACATCTTTTGAGCCTCTTGGTAATTGCCATCGGTAAATAATTCTAAACCGCGGTAAAAAGTTACTTTTTGATATGCCAATCGGTTTTCTGGATTTTTGTTTTTCTCCAATAAAGTTAAGGCTTCTTTATAGTTTTTGGAAGTTATATAAGAATTAATCAACAAACTTTCAATTTCATTTTTGCTCGTAGAATTTGGATATTTATTCAAAAAAGAACTCAATACATCTGGAACTGATTGGTAGGAATTTCCTATTTCGTAACTAATTTTAGCATAATTCAAATGCGCATCTTCTTGAATTTTTTTATCAAAATCCATTTCAGAAGCCGTTTTAAAAGCATTTAAGGCTTGTTGCTTCTTATCTGTATTCATATAACTTTGGCCTAAATGGTAATAGGCATTTTGCGCTACAAAGTCTTTTCCATCAATGATTTTATTGAATTGTGAAATGGCATTTTCATACTCTTTTTGTTGGTAATAAGTATATCCCAACTGGTAAAAATCGGTGTTACTCCATTTTCCTTTTTTTCCATTGTATTGTTTCAAATACGGAAGCGCCTCATCGTATTTTTTCAAATTAAAATAACTCTCACCAATGATTTTATTCAATTCTGATTTTTCTATTGCGTTAGATTTTGCCATGGTGGCCTTACCCAAATCGATTGCTTTTTGGAAATTTCCTAATTTAAAATTCATATCCGCCTGGAAATAAGACAGCTTTTCTTTGTATTTTTCTTCGCCTGAAACTTGGTCAAAATATTTCGTTGCTTCTTTATAATCATCTCCTTCATAAGCCATAAATCCTAAATAATATTTGGCTTGCGAGCCGTATTCTTTAGAATTTGCAACTTTATTTAAATAGGAAGTGGCGTCTTTTTTATTTTTTGCAGAAAAATAAGCATATCCTTTTTGGAAGTTATACTTTTCTAATTCGTCATAAGTCAGAGCGCTTTCATCAATTTTATCAAAATAGTGCAAAGCTTGAGGAAAGTTTCCGTTTTCAAAATAATAAGTAGCAACTCCTACATAAGCTTGATTTTGTTTGGTACTTGTAGGATAGTTAGTAACAAAATCCTCCATCAGTTTATCCGCTCCCGATTGGTTTAATCGAATGGCACAATTGGCAATATAATAAGCACAGTCCGACAGAACGTCTTGATTTTTAGATATTTGTTGGACTTTATCAAATAAAATTTGAGCTGCTAAATAGTACTTGTCTTGATATAACCAAACTGCCTTATCCATTTCAGACAACTGATTGGTGTAAATGGCAGATTGTTGCGCCGTTATAGTCGCTCCAGAAACCAATAAATTTAAAAGTAAAAAAGCTGCTGTTTTTCGCATAGCATGGAATTTAAAAGTAAATCAAAAGTAAGTTTATACAAGCAATAACGAGAAAAATTGGGTTTTTATTATAAACATTTTTTTTAACAATTATTTTAAGATGGATAGATGATAGACGGATAGACGATAGACGGATAGTTTGCAGAGAATAAATCTATTATCTTTCAGTCTATCATCTATTATCTCCTCTCAATTCTCTTTTTGTGAAATTTATTTTGAAAACCTGCGTTATCTTATTACTTTTACCAAATAAACAATTTTTTTCTATGTCACATCCTGTATTAGCTTTAAAAGACGTTACTATTTATCAAGAAAACAAAGTGATTTTATCTCAAATAAATCTTGAAGTAAATCACGGAGAATTCCTATACATCATTGGAAAAACTGGAACTGGAAAAAGTAGTTTTATGAAAACCTTATACGGCGATTTGCCTCTTACCGAAGGGGAAGGTCATATTGTAGAATATGATTTAGCAACTTTAAAAGAAAAAGACATACCCTATTTGAGAAGAAAAATAGGTATTGTTTTTCAAGATTTTAAATTGCTTCCCGATAGAAATGTAAATGACAATATGCTTTTTGTATTGAAAGCAACCGGTTGGACGGACACAACTGAAATGCAAAATAAAATTGATGAAGTTCTAGATAAAGTGGGCATGAAAGGATTTGCTAATCAAATGCCACATCAACTTTCGGGCGGAGAACAACAGCGTGTAGCCATTGCAAGAGCTTTACTTAACGACCCCGAATTAATACTTGCAGATGAACCAACAGGAAATCTTGACCCACAAACAAGTGCTGAAGTGCTAGACGTGTTAAAAAACATTAATGCCAATGGTAAAACTATTATTATGGCAACGCACGATTATGCTTTATTGATGAAATTCCCATCCAAAACTTTGAAGTGCGAAGATGGAGCTATTTTTGAAGTGGTACAGAGATCGGTGTAATGAGCAATAAATTTAAAGCAAAATATAATTTATTTTCTATACTTTTCATAGCAACTACTCTATGTTTTGTTTTTAAAACTGGCGCAATTTATTCTCCAGATAGTATTGGTTATATAAACATGGATATTTACAGAAGTTCAGGATATCCATTATTTATAAGCTTACACAAATTAATTTTTGGTGCTTTTTTTATAAATTTTTTACTATTCAGTCAATTTGCATTAAACATTTACAGCATATTTTTTGTTACAAAAAACATTTCAAACTGTTTAAGTCTTTCTAAATTGAATTCTTATTTTCTATTGCTTTTATTTTCTATTCCTTTCTTCTATGAAACCAAAGTAATAAATAGTGTGCTTTCAGAAGCTGTTGCTTATCCTTTATTTCTTTTAATAGTTGGTACTATTTTGGCATTCATTACTTTTAAAAATTTTAAAAATATTTATCTTTCGTTCCTTCTATTATTAATTTTAATACAAGTTCGTGGGCAATTTTTATTTTTAGTTCCGGTATTAATTATTGTTGTATTAATTTCAAAAATAAATAACAAATACTCTAAAAATCATTGGATTGCAATTGCATTTGCTGTTTCAATTCCATTCTTTTCTGTAGGTACCGATATTGCTTTTCATAAAATAGCGCATAACAATGCAACTACAACCCCATGGACTGGAATTCAAATATCCGCATTACCTTTCTTTGTATCGAAACCAAATGATTATTTTATTTTTGAATCTAAATTACAACGCGAATATTTTAAATACATTTATTCTAACTTAGAAAAAAAGAAAATTCTGCTAAGCCAAGTTCCCGAATATCCTTTATCTAAAATAGATTTTTATTTTGCCCATTATGTAGAAATTGCAAACAATATAATTGGGAATTCTGGTGAAGAATTTTTCAAAAATAAATACACTCCGGATGAGTTGGTGGTAGTAAATGATAGAATGGCAACGTCTATGACAGTACCTTTAATAAAAAATAATTTAGGGAAGTGGTTAAAATTATATTTTCAAAATATTGCCAAAGGAATAGGAAGTGCTAAATATCTTATCTTAAACCTGTTGCTTTTATTATTTAGCTTATATAAAATTATAAAAGAAAACAATTTAATTGCAAAATATATCTTTATTGGAACACTATTAATTATTGGAAATATTACTATTGTTGCACTAGCAGAACCTACAACTTCCCGTTATTGTTTTTATACCAATTGGATACTAATTACTATCGTAATGGTGCTTTTTCAAAAAACCTTTTTCAAAAAAACAGATGAATAAAGAACTTTCCATTGTTATGCCCTGCTTAAATGAAGCAGAAACACTAGAGATTTGCATTCAAAAAGCAAAGAAATTCTTTATTGAAAACAATATTAATGGTGAAGTTATTGTTGCCGATAATGGCAGTACGGATGGTTCACAAAATATTGCAATAATAAACGGAGCTAGGATTGTAAATATACCAAGAAAAGGATACGGAAGTGCTTTAAAAGGTGGCATTGAAAATGCATCTGGCAAATTCATTGTGATGGGAGATGCCGATGACAGTTATGATTTTAGCAACTTAAATTTATTCCTAACAAAGCTAAGGGAAGGAAACGATTTAGTAATTGGAAACCGATTTAAAGGAGGAATTCAAAAAAATGCAATGCCCTTTTTACACAAATACCTTGGAAATCCAGTATTATCCTTTTTAGGCAGAATCTTTTTTAACTTGGATATTGGAGATTTTCATTGTGGTCTTCGTGGTTTTTCGAAAGATGCTTTTAATAAAATGCAACTTACCACTTCAGGAATGGAATTTGCATCTGAAATGATTGTAAAATCACATTTATTAAAATTTAAAATTGCTGAAGTTCCAACCATTTTATACAAAGATGGACGAAGCAGAAAACCACATTTAAAAACCTGGAGCGATGGCTGGAGGCATTTGCGATTTTTATTGTTGTATAGTCCAAAATGGTTATTTTTAATACCCGGTTTAGTTTTAATGCTCCTTGGATCTATCATTTCAATTATATTAATTTTAAATCCTATAACTATTTTTTCTATAGTTTTTGATGTACAAACGTTGCTGTACTCGATGAGTATGTTATTGATTGGGTTTCAGTTTATTTTATTTTATGGATTGACAAAAGTCTTTGCTGTAACCCAAAAATTATTGCCAAAAAGCAATCGATTTGACACTTTTTTCAAATATATCAGTTTAGAAAAAGGATTACTTCTTGGGTTTATCTTAATCTTATTTGGAATGGGATTAACTATTTACTCCGTTCAATTTTGGTCCCATTCCCACTTTGGGGCATTAAATTTTACTCAAACTGCACGGATAATCATACCCGCAATTTTTACTATAATTATAGGGATTCAAATTGTACTTTTTAGTTTTTTCTTCAGCATATTAGGTTTAAAAGATGACAAATTATAACAATTATTTATGAAGAAATTAGATTTATATATTCAAAAGCTACGAATTAAACAAGCTGAAAAACACATAATAGGAAATTCTATTTTAGATATTGGTTGTCATAATGGAGAGCTCTTTAATCATTTATTAAAAACTAAAAAAATTACTGGTGACGGTATAGATACTGTTTTATCAGAAACTGTTACAACTTCAAATTATAGTCTTTTACCTGGTTATTTTCCTCAAGATTTCAAATTATTAAAAAAGTATGATACTGTAACATTTTTGGCAGTTTTAGAACACATCCCTATTGAAGAAATTAAAAAATATCCAGAAATCTTATCTGATTATTTAGTACCAAAAGGAAGGGTTATAATAACAATTCCCTCTAAAAAAGTAGATTATATTCTAGCTATTTTAGTCTTTTTTAAACTAATTAAAGGAATGGATTTAGAACACCATCAAGATTTTGATAGGTCTTTATTAAAAGATATTTTCATATTGGGCGGATACAAATTAGTAGTGGAAAAACGATTTGAGTTGGGCTTGAACAATTTATATGTTTTTGAAAAACAATAACATGAGTAAAAAAACAATTGTAATTTCAGGAATTAACATGAAAGAAGGTGGTATTTTAACCATCTTGGATAATTGTTTGCAAAAAATGTCCGATTATGCTGTAAACAAAAACATTAAAGTAATTGCTTTGGTGCCAGATATTTCTCAATTCAATTATCCAAATATTGAATATATTGCATTTCCAAAAGCAAAAAAATATTGGATTAACAGAATGTATTATGAATATTTTTACTTCAAAAAATTATCTAAAAAATTACAGCCCGACATTTGGTTTTCATTACATGATGTGAGTCCGAATGTGTTTGCTAAGAAGCGATTTGTATATTTTCATCACCCTACAATTTTTTATAAATCAAGTTTTAAAGATTGGAAATACGATTATAAAATTGGGGTTTTCTCCATTTTATATAAGTATTTAACAAAAATAAATCTCAAAAAAAATCATACTGTTTTTGTACAACAAAATTGGATTAAAACGGAATTTGAAAAACTATATAAGATTGAAAACATCAAAGTTTGCAATCCCGAATATACGGAAGAGCTAACTACTAAAACAACAGTATTAGAAAAAGATAAAATTCACTTCTTCTACCCAAGTTTTCCTAGGACATTTAAAAATTTTGAACTACTTTTTGTTACCATTGAATTATTGGATAGTTCTATAAGAAATAAGGTTCTTTTTCATTTTACTACAATAAAAGAAAACCCTCACAAATTTGCAAAACATCTTTATAGCAAATATAATTCGATGCCCGAAGTTGATTTTAAGGGATGGATTTCTAGAGAAGAAGTATTGAAATTGTATAATTCTGTAGATTGCATTGTTTTTCCATCCAAACTAGAAACTTGGGGATTACCGTTATCCGAAGCGAAAGCTTTTAAAAAACCTATTTTAGCAGCCAATTTGCCTTATGCAAAAGAAAGCATTGGGGATTACGATAAAGTATCTTTTTTTGATGTAGAAAATCCAAAAGAATTGGCCGAGTATATTTCAGATTTTGTAAATAATACCATTCAATTTCAAGGGAATAGTGCTACATTTGATAAAAATAACCAATTAAACGATTGGAATTCTATTTTTGATTACCTTTTAAAAGACTAAGCAATGCCTTTTTTCACTGTCATCATTCCGCTTTATAACAAAGAAAATTTCGTTGAAAACACTCTAAAAAGCATTGTCAATCAAAGCTTTACCGATTATGAAGTATTGATTATTAACGATTGCTCGACAGATGAAAGTGTTAAAAAAGTAATTCCATTTCTTTCAGAAACAATTAGGCTAATAGAACATCCAACAAACAAAGGACTTTCGGCAAGTAGAAACACCGGAATAAAAAATGCTTCATCAAATTATATCACTTTTCTTGATGCCGATGATTTATGGAAGCCCACTTTTCTAGAAACAATACATCAGTTAATTAAGAATTTCCCAAAAGCTAAAATTTTTGGAAGTAATTATGAAGAAGTATATTCCAATAAAATAGAGTTACCTATTAATTTTTCTAATAAAATACCTCCAAAAAAATCCCAAATAATTGATTTTTTTAAACACAATTTAGGACAGGGAATTTACAATCATGGAAGCGTATGTTTTCATAAAAGTGTATTCGAAAAAGCAGGTTTATATGATGAAAGTATAGATTTTGCCGAAGATATCGATTTCAATATTCGAGCGAATTATTACTTTCAATTGGCTTATTCCAATACAATTCAAATGCAGTATTTCATGGAAAGCGGAGCGCAACTCACCAAAAGTTCGATCTTAAACAAAAGACTTCCAGATTATGACAAATACAATTCTTTTACTAAAGGAAATAGTAATTTAGCCAAGTATTTAGCATTTGAAAAATATGTCTTAGCCAAACATATTAAAACCGATGGAGGTTATGATTTGTATAAAAAAATTAGTTCTAAAATAGATTACAAGTATCTTAATTGGAAACAAAAATTACTTTTGAAATTACCTGCTTTTATTTTGAAATCAATAAAAAAATACAAAGAAATTTTAATTAAAAAAGGACTGAAATTTACAAGTTATTAGAAACTTTATTTTTTTATAAAATCCTCATAATTACGGATGTAATCTTCTTCCTTAAAAACATCCGAAGCCAAAACTAAACAAACCGCTCCCGAAGAAAAGTTTTCTAGTTCTCTCCAAATATTATTAGTAATCAAAAGTCCTTTATCGGGTTTATTTAAAGAGATTGTTTTACTAGTAATTCCATCCTTTAAGATAACATCAAAACTACCAGAAACCGCTATCAATACCTGACTAAGATTTTTATGTGCATGGCCACCACGTTTAGCGGAACTAGGCACATCGAATAAATAATATACACGTTTAATTTTAAATGGAATAGATTCTTTTTCCACTACTCCAATGTTTCCTTCTGCACGTTCTATTTTAGGAATATCAATTATTTTCACTTCCATATTATTCCAATTTTAATAATTTCAACCATTGTTGACCAATATTTTTTATCTTAAATTTTTTCATGCTTTCCTTAGCATTGCTCTTACAATGATAATACAAATTTTCATTTAATATCATTTCGTTCATAGCAAATATCAATTTTTCTTGGTTTTGATTTTCTACTAAAAGTCCGTTTTCTTTATTTATAATAATTTCACTTGGACCTGAATTACAATCAAACGCTACAACAGGGGTTTCGCAGATTAATGATTCTATTAACACAAAAGGTAAACCTTCATTTAAACTAGATAACACCATGAAAAAAGCATTTTTATAATAGGGAAATGGATTTTTAACATGTCCTTTAAACACGATTTTATCTGCAAGATTGAAATCAATTGCTAATTGAATAAAATCCGACTTTAATTTACCGTCTCCAAGAATTATAAGTTTAATATCCTTTTCTGGTAAAATCGATTTGGCATAACAATGAATTAGTTTATCAAATTGTTTCACATTATCTTCCATTCTACCAACGGCTAAAATATATTTATAATCAATATTTAGATCTTCATCTAGCTTGGTTTCAATAAATGTAAAATCAATTGGATTCGATATTACACTGACTTCTTTATAGACATAATTCGCTAAAATTTTATTTTTTATGGAATCTGTAACTGAAACGATTGCAGAATTGGAAGAATAAATCCTATTTGCTAAAAATTTATTTATTGGAAAATACAAATCGGTTATATAATTTTGAACTACAACAATTAAAGGGGATTTGTAAATATATTTTGCAATAAAAATTTCTTGAATTTGAAAGCGTTTTACTCGAAAATCTATAATATAATCAAATTTATTTTTCTTAAAAAATTGTCTTAAAACCCAAAAACGATTCATTCGATTTAGTATTCCGTTAGACTCATTTTTTAGTTTCCCTAGATTTAAAAGTTCTCCTGAATATTCATAATCGACCTTGTCAACTACAATCACATGATGCACTTTAATACGATTTTGTTCGAAATATTGAGATAAATAGGCAGCATATCTTTCAGCACCCCCCGTTGCTAATTGATCTGAAACCATACATATTTTGTAGTCATAATTTTTTTGACTATCCATTTTTGACTATTTTAGCCACAAATATAAGCAATAAGTGAGAATTTTATTAGTTGGTGAATTTAGTAGGTTGCACAATTCCTTAAAAGAAGGGCTGGAAACACTCGGGCATGAGGTTGTAATTATTGCTAATGGAGATGGTTTCAAGAATTATCCTGTTGATTTATCTACCAAAGCTAAATGGTGTGAAACACTATTGGGAAACATTCTTAGACAAATAATTTACCGATTAACAAAATTTGATATTGCTCAAATAGAATTTGGAATTCGGTTTTATTTTCATCTAAATATATTAAAAGATTTTGATGTAGTACAATTGATTAATGAATCTTCAATACAAACAATTTCAAGTTTGGAACGATTTCTTTTAAAAAAACTCTTCAAACAAAATAAGAAAATATTCCTTTTGTGTTGTAGTGCCGATTATATTGTTGCTCACTATTTGATGGAACTAGTAGAGCGCTATTCTATAATGAATCCGTATTTTGAAAATCCAAAATCCAAACAAGAAATTCGTTATATTTTAGAATTTCTTAGTCCAAATCATAAAAAAACACACAATTTAATTTATCAAAACATTAAAGGTGTGATTGCTTCTGATATTGATTATTTATTGCCCTTACAAAACCATCCAAAATTTTTAGGATTAATTCCAAATCCAGTAAATACATCAAAAATCAAATATTCCGAAATAGAAATTAAGGATAAAATTGTTATTTTTCTTGGTATCAATCGAGGTACTTATTACACCAAAGGCATTTCCTTTTTTGAAAAAGCATTAGAAATTATCAAAGAGAAATATGCATCTAAAGTTGAAATTATAATTACCGAAAGTATTCCCTATAATGATTATATTTTGCTATATGATAAAGCACACATTATCTTAGACCAAGTATATGGATTTGACCAAGGATACAATGCCTTGGAGGCCATGGGAAAAGGAAAAGTGGTTTTTACTGGTGCCGAAAAAGAATTTGAAGCACATTATAATTTAGTTGATAAAGTAGCAATGAATGCCTTACCCGATGTGGATTATTTAGTAAAGGAACTTTCGTGTTTAATAGAAAATCCAATAGAAATTAAAGCCATTGGAGCAAGAGCTAGAAAATTTATTGAGCAAGAACATGATTATATTAAGGTTTCTGAAAAATATTTACAAGTTTGGTTATAACTTAAATAGACCGTATTTGAAAATACAAAAAATTGCATGTAAACCATCTTTCCAATTAATTTTTTTTCCTTCTTCATAAGTTCTACCATAATAAGAAATTCCAACTTCGTATATTCTTATTTTTTTAATTCTTGAAACTTTAGCAGTAACTTCAGGTTCAAATCCAAATCTTTTTTCTTTTAATAGTATGGATTGTAAAATTTTAGCATCAAACAACTTATAACAAGTTTCCATATCTGTCAAATTCAAGTTAGTAAACATATTGGATAAAAAAGTTAAAAATCTATTTCCAATTGTATGCCAAAAGAATAATACTCTGTGAGGATTTCCTCCCATAAATCGAGAACCAAAAACTACATCTGCATGACCCTCAGTAATTGGCTTCAAGAGGATATTATATTCGTTTGGATCGTATTCTAAATCGGCATCTTGAATAATGATAAAATCTCCTGTAGCTGTTTTTATTCCAGTATGTAATGATGCTCCTTTTCCTTTATTTTTTGAATGCTGCAACAAGGTAATTGATAGATTATCATGAGTTGCTATATAAGACCTAATTTCTTTCAAGGAAGTATCTGTAGAACAATCATCTACAATAATTATTTCTTTAACAATATCCTCCAATAAAACAACACTTTCAATTTTATCAAGAATCAAATGAATTGTTCTTGCTTCATTAAAAACAGGTAGGACTATGGATAACTTTTTCATAATATTGTTTACTTTTGAAAAAAACAAATATATGATTTCAAAAATTAAATACGAATATTTACTAGGTTTAATTGCTGTACTTTGGGCATTATTTTTTTCATTTGTTCTTCAACTAAAGGCAGGTTTTTCTCCAATTGGAGATGATGGTAGTTATTTAATTTCGGCAAAATTACTTTATTTTAATTTAAAAATAGATGACACCCGACCTTTGCTTATTTCAGCAATTCATGGAATTCCATATTTATTTGGATTTACAGATAATATTGTAATTAAGTGGGGGATTTTTATTAATTTTCTATGCTGGTTTTTTACAACCATTTTATTGTTCAAGATTATTTCAAAAAGATTGAATAGAAAAACTGCTTTTTTATTTTCTATATTATTTATTTCTTGCATAGGAAATTTAGCACATGCTTTTAATTTTTTATCGGAATCTATTTTTATATTCATGATACTATTTTCAATTTATTTGATTCACAGATATTATGAAAGTAAAAAACAGTATTACTTAACACTAGCTATTTCTATTTTACTTTTAAATACCCTAATTAAACCTGTTTCAATTGGATTAGCATTAATTACAATTGTTTTTTTTATAAGAGAAATAAACAAAATATTTTTAAATAAATTTTCATTTTTTCTAGTTACAAGTCTTTTTTTATTGTTTTTTCAAATGTATTCCTTAAAGAAAAATTACGGTGATTTTACCATAAGCTATATTAGTTCAATAACATATTATAACTATTTAGGAGCAAAAGCAGATTGTTTCAAAAAAGGAATTGAATACTTACCCAGCAAGAATGAAAGAGCTTATAAATTTGCAAAATATTCTGATCATAAAATGATTAAAGTAGCAAATGATGATTTAAATATCAAATTAAAAACAATACAACAAATTTAATTAAAGCCTATTTGTTTTGTATCTATTCTAATTCTTCCAAAGGTAATTTCATTGTTAGTGATTGTAAAAATGTTACAAAAACTTGTTATTTTGATTTTTTTAGATACTTATTTAAAGCTATATCCAAAATGCAAAACATTATTTTCACAATTTGTAGTGTTCTAATTTCAATTTATTTATTGATAAATGCCAAAAAGACTGATAAATTTTATTTATTAATTTCAATATTTATTTTATATCTATTCTTTATTTCGGCTATCTCATGTTTTCAATGTGATAGGTTTCATATAGCTTTTTTTCCGCTATTACTATTGATTTTTGCTAATTTAAAAAAGAAACAAGCCCCATTAAAAAACCAAACTCTTTCTAAAATAAATACTTAATACCATTAAATAAATGGCGTAAGTGATAGCATGTGCCATTACTACTCCTTGAATACCAAATTGCGATACAAAATAAATACTGCTATAATATAAAACAGTAAGCGAAAATAACTCGAAGAAAACAAAGGCTTTAGTGAGTTTCTTGGCATAAAATTGATAACCCAAAATAAAGGAAGCAGCTTTAAATGTATCTCCTATTAATTGCCAGAAAAACAATTTAGAAACTGGTAAAAATTGTTTGGTAAAAAGTACCTGAATAATACTATCGCGAAGAAAATAAACTACAATCATACCTACAATAAAAACAGGTAGAATGCCTTTGTAATATTCCCAAAAGAGCGATTTGGTTTCTTGATTGTCTTTTGCCGTTGCTAATTTTGGAAGGAAATAAATTCCAATTAATGAAGTAATAAATAAGAAATAATAAGAGGATATTCTAGTCATAGCTTCCCAAAAACCAGCTTGTTCAATACCTAAATTTAAGATAATATTTTTTCTAATTGCTAATAATACCATTGGCCCTAAAACTGCAGAAACCATTGCCATCAGGGTATAAGACGATAAATTTTTTAGAAATGAAATATTATAAAACTTTGAACGTACTGCTTTAAAAATTGCAATTTCTTTGTTTATTGATAAATAAGAAACCAAAAACAACAAAGAAGGAGTTATAATAATTGATAGTAAAGCACCCTCGGTTTTTAATTTTAAAATTAATAGTACTGAAACAACTAATCCAATACAACTTCCAATACTATTGATTAAAATTACTTTTTTATATTCGCCAAGCCCGTTGATGGTGGCAATTAGAAAAATATTTCCGATATAAAATGGTAGTGCAATTGCTAATGCTTTAAACACGAAGGCATATTGATAGGCACCTCCAAAAATAGAGCTATTGAAATAATCGGAAAATAAAAACAAACCCAAACTCAAAAGAACACAAACCACCAGAACGGATAGAAATATTGTGGTCAAGGTTTGCTTTAGTTTTTCTTCTTCCTTCTTATGTTCTGCAACATATTTAACAACTCCATTTTCAAATCCTAAGGTGGCAAATGCTTCGGTAGAAGTAAGAAAGTTTCGTAAATTTCCTACTAAAGCCATCCCGCTTGGACCAACAAAAACAGCAATAACTTTGGAAGTTACAAAACCAATAGCCACTTTGAGTAAAATACTAATTCCGTTCAAAGAAGTGGCTTTGAATAGGGGTTTAGATAGTATTTCTTTAAGGTATTTCAATTAGTACTTGTTTAGTGTTGC
This sequence comes from Flavobacteriaceae bacterium, assembly GCA_947452415.1. GTDB lineage: Bacteria > Bacteroidota > Bacteroidia > Flavobacteriales > Flavobacteriaceae > Flavobacterium. Next base: position 14,879 of record CANGCT010000004.1, on the reverse strand, counting down.
AATTACAAAATCAACCTCATCTATATTCATTACAGGACTTATGGGCAAACTCAGTACTTCCTTATGAATCTTTTCAGTAATCGGAAAAGAATGAGAGTTCCATTCGGCGAAAGCCTTTTGTTTATGAGGTGGAATCGGATAATGAATCATTGATTCAATACCGTTTTGAAGTAAATATTTTTGCAAGGCATCTCGGTTTTCGGTTCGAATAACAAACAAATGAAACACATGGGATTGCTCCGAAGTTGGCAAAACAATTTTATCATTATTAATTTCCGATAAATAACGTTTTGCAATTTCTTTTCGTTTATCATTATCGGCATCTAAATGGGGTAATTTCACATTCAAGAAAGCCGCTTGCAATTCGTCTAAACGAGAATTTATTCCAATATATTCGTTTTGGTATTTCTTCTCCGAGCCATAATTCCGCAAGGAACGAATAACTTTTGCTAAAGCATCATCATTAGTAATAATGGCACCCGCATCGCCAAGAGCGCCTAAATTTTTTCCTGGATAAAAACTGTAGGCTACGCAGTTTTTTAGGTTGTAGGTTGTAGGTTGTAGGTTAAGACTACCACCTACTAACTCATTTCTACTACCTCTACAACCATGTGCCTGAGCCGCATCTTCAACAACCAATAAATCATGTTGATCTGCTAGATTATTGATGGCTTCCATTTCGGCTAATTGTCCGTATAAATGAACGGCTAAAATGGCTTTGGTTTTGGGAGTTATTTTTAGAGAAATTAAATCTGGATTGATGTTATATGTTTTCAATCTTGGTTCTACCAAAACCGGAACTAAATCGGCTTGAATTATGGATAAAATTGTAGCAATGTAAGTATTAGCAGGAACTAGAACTTCATCTCCTTTTTGCAATTTCCCTAACTGAATATATCCTTTAAAAATCAACACCAATGCATCCAATCCGTTGCCAACGCCAATACAGTGTTTGGCGCCGCAATAATTAGCAAAATTTGTTTCAAAAATTTGCACCTCATCGCCAAGAATAAACCATCCTTTATCTAAAACCAACTTCAATTTTTCTTGAAATTGCTCTTGATAGACGGCATTAATTTTCTGTAAATCGAGGAATTTTATCATTTTAAAACCGTTTCTAATAAGGTATAATTTTTAGTTTCCACTTCATAAAAATTTTGAACAACTGTTTTTGCACCGAAACCTTCCTTCCAAAATAATAGTCCTGAATTTATTTTTCTTCCTTCCAATTCATTAGAGGTTCCAAAATCGAAAAATCGATTTTCTTGAAAAACTTCTGTAATTAAATGATGGTATAAAAAATCTAAACTTCCTGTAATTTTCTTAGTTTCATTACCTGATATATACTGAGAATGCACTACTTTATTATTTACAAAAACTGTGGTTCCACCAATTATAACTTCCTTTTTATAAACGTTAAATTGACGAATGTTATTTGGAAAATAGTTCTTTAGTTTTGTGATTTCTGATATCGAATGAACAGGTTTAGATTGATGTTTCAATTCTAGATTTGGAATTAATATCTCCTTCCAAAATAAATCAAATGTAGACTCTTCTTTAACTACTAATTCATTTTTGATTCCTTTTTTAACTCCTTCCATCCTGTTATTATCAAATAAGATTGCTTTTGATAAATCTACAACCGATAAAGCATCTCTTCTGTTTAATTTAGCTTTTACAATAAACAGACAATACTCTAATTCATCTGAAAAATAATCCAAATAAAAGTTAGGTATTGTTTTAACTATCATTTTCTCGATGAAATTTTCATTTAAAAACTGTAAAACACTTTTAAAAATTAAAATTACAGTACTCAATTTAGTTTTTTTATTTAAAACCAAACCTCCATAACTCAAGCCTTGATGCGAATACACTGTATCTCCTACTCTATTGGCAGGTAAAACCGCCACTACTTTTTCGCCATCCAAAACCAATAATGAATAATCCTCAAACCGATCAGAATGGTATTCCATAAAGTTTCTATGAAATAAAAAGGTAGCATTTTTGGCAACACTTGTAAAAGTATTCCAAAGAGAAAAATCTTGCGGCTGGTATAATCTAACTTGGTACTGTTTCACGGGATGCTCTAAAAACTTTGGAAAATTACACATTTATTTGATAGCTTTTCCAATTTCAAATGTAGTAACCTAAAATAATTGTCTAATTTAGACATTTCAAATGTAGTAATCTAAAAATAATTTTCTAATTTAGACATTTCAAATGAATTAATGGCTGTGAAATTAAAGATTAAATTACTGCTTTTTACTATAACTACGCTGTTTTCCTGTGCATCTTATGGGCAGAATGTATCGTTGTATAACCAGTACAATGGTCGGTATGATTTTACTTTCATTGGAAATACGATGAATTTAGGAGAAAATAATATTACTGCAGGTTGTGAAGATTTATTAGTCACTTCCTCTGTTGCTTCATTAAATTTAAATGCCTCTCAAATTATTCAAAATGCTTATTTGTATTGGGCTGGATCGGGCTTAGGTGATTTTAACGTGCAACTAAATTCGATTCCAATCACAGCACAACGAACTTTCTCTAACATTTCAATTTCTTCTGGACTACCTTATTTCAGTGCTTTTGCAGATGTTACTTCGCAAATAATTAGCACAGGAAATGACACTTATACTCTTTCGGATTTAGACATTTCACAAACCCTAATTGATGAGTCGGGATATTGTAACAATCGAACTAATTTTGCAGGTTGGGCCATGATTATTGTTTATAAAGATGCAGGTTTGCCCTTAAATCAAATTAATATTTATGATGGTTTGCAAAGCATTCCAAATGCATTGAATATTACTTTGAACAGTCTAAATGTAATTGACAACAATAATGCAGAAATTGGTTTTATTGCTTGGGAAGGGGACTCTATTCTTGCTGTAAATGAAACTTTAAAAATTAATGGAAACACCTTAAGTAACCCTCCATTAAACCCTGCCAATAATGCTTTTAACGGCACTAATAGTATAACAGGCGCAAGTAATTTATACAATATGGATTTGGATATTTACAACATTCAAAACAATATTGCTATTGGGGATACCTCAGCGCAAATTCAGCTTACATCGGGACAAGATGTGGTTCTTATCAATGCAATTGTAACTAAGCTAAACAGCCAATTACCCGATGCTAGTATTGTACTGAATTCGAATATTCAAGCCTGTGATTCCAAAAAAATCACTGTAAATTATACCGTTTTTAATACTAATTGTACGAGCGCACTTCCAGCAGGAACACCTATTGCTATTTATGCCAACGGACAACTGATAGGACAAACCCAAACTACTACAATTATCCCTATTGACGGCTCGGAAAATGGGCAAGTACTCATTAATCTTCCAGTTAGCATTTCAAATGAATTTACACTTACCATTGTTGTAGACGATACTGGAAACGGAAATGGAATAGTAACTGAAATTCTAGAAAACAACAACCAATTTAGTGTTACACTTTCGCTATGGTACGCACCGATTTTTAACATTCTCAAAACTAAATTTACTTGTAATCAAGGGTTAACCAAAGGAATTTTTAATTTTTTCGATTATTCTACTATGGTACTCACAAATTCTACTGATACTTTTGTTGGCTTTTACGAATCATTAGCAGATGCTACAACCTCAATTAATGCCATTAATAATCCTACCAATTATACTGCCGATACCACTCCGAAAGAAATTTTTATACGAATAGAGAACCAACACTGTTTTGCTATTACTTCTTTTTTATTGCAAACAAGGAACTGCCCTCCTACTGTTTACAACTATGTTTCCAACAACAATGATAATGCTAACGACACTTTTTTTATAGATGGATTGCGTAATATTTTCGTAAATTTCGAATTAGAAATATACAACCGTTGGGGAACTTTAATTTGGACTGGAAATAACAACTCACCAGATTGGGATGGGTTTGCTACTAAAGGTTTAAGAATGTATAATTCCAATGTTCCCGAAGGTACCTATTATTACATTCTCAATTTAAACGATTCAGATTATACCGACCCATTAATTGGTTGGCTGTATTTTAGAAAGTAAATTGGATATTTTAAAAATCTCTGTAACTTCGCCAACTAAATTCTAAGAATTCCTTGAAACAAATTACTTCCATACAAAATCCTTTTATAAAAACATTGCTTCAATTGCAAGAAAAAGCGAAAGCTCGCAAGCAATCAGGCACTTTTATAATTGAAGGAAAACGCGAAATTGAATTGGCTTTAAAAGGAAACTACGAACTTGAAACTATTTTATTTCTTCCAGAACTAATTTCCGAAAAAGAAATCAATAACAGTTTTGTCCTCCCAAGTGCAAAAAAAGAATCTCAAGCAGAACTAATAGAAATCAATAAAGAAGTCTATCAAAAATTAGCCTACCGCGATACTACCGAAGGAATTATTGCGGTAGCAAAATCGAAATCGTTGGCATTATCCGATTTAAAATTACCAGAAAATCCATTAATTTTAGTCTTAGAATCTATAGAAAAACCAGGTAATATTGGAGCGATGCTTCGCACCAGTGATGCTGCTAACATAGATGCAGTAATTCTCGCTAATCCGAAAACCGATTTATACAACCCGAATCTTATTCGTTCTAGCGTGGGATGCCTTTTCACCAATCAAATTGCATCAGGATCTACAGAAGAAGTAATTCAATTTTTGAAAGATAAAAAAATAGCCATTTACAGTGCTACTTTACAAAATTCGAATTCATATCATACCCAAAATTACACCACACCAACAGCCATTACAGTAGGAACCGAAGCAACAGGGCTTTCGCAATCTTGGCGCGATAATGCAACCCAAAATATAATCATCCCTATGCAAGGACAAATCGATTCAATGAATGTATCGGTAGCCGCAGCAATTTTATTATTTGAAGCCAAAAGACAACGCGGTTTTGTGGCTTTATAAACTCCCAAATTATGAACTATAAATTACTTTTTGCGCTACTAATTACTACCCTTAGTTTACAAGCACAAATTTCTGAAACCAAATTAGATGATGTGGTAAATCGTACCATGAAAGCCTTTAATGTACCCGGTATTGCCGTTGCTATAGTAAAAGATGGTAAAGTGGTTATTTCTAAAGGTTATGGCGTTACCAACATTAAAACCCAACAAAAAGTAGATGGCAACACACTTTTTGGTATTGCTTCTAATAGTAAAGCCTTTACCTCAGCAGCATTGGCAATGCTTGTAGATGAAAAGAAAATCAATTGGGATGACAAGGTAATTCAATACATTCCGGAATTTAAAATGTATAACGATTACGTTACCAACGAATTTACTATCAGAGATTTACTTACCCACCGAAGCGGACTTGGTTTGGGCGCTGGCGATTTAATGATCTGGCCTGACGGACATAATTTCACGCCCAAAGACATCATTAAAAACATCCATTTTCTGAAACCCGTATCGTCATTTAGATCTAAATACGATTACGACAACCTTTTGTATGTAATTGCTGGCGAAGTTATTGAACGTGTTTCGGGTAAAACTTGGTGCGATTTTATCGATGCCCGAATTTTGAAACCATTGCAAATGGACCACAGTGCTGCTTCATGGCGCTTTTTGAAAGACACAACGAATACTATTGTACCTCATGTTCCAACCAACGGAAAATTGGAAGTTATAAAACGATACACTAACCCAATTTTTGATGCTGCTGCAGGAATTTACACCAGCACCAACGATTTAAGCAAATGGGTAATTACCCAATTAAACCACGGAAAATATGGTGCCAATAATGAAAACCTTTTGTTTAGTGAAGCAGTTCAAAAAGATATGTGGACCCCACAAACAATCTTGCCATTAAATAATATGAAGCCATACAGTTGCAATTTCAAAGCCTATGGTTTAGGATGGCAATTAACTGATATTAACGGGCATTTGCAGGTTTCCCACACGGGTGGTTTGGATGGTATTGTAACCCAAACCATTATGATTCCAGATTTACAAATGGGAATTATAGTACTAACCAACCAACAATCGGGTTCTGCATTTAATGCTATTTCCAACACTATTAAAGATAGTTATTTGGGATTGCATTTTCCAGATCATGTTGTAACGCTTAGTACTGGAAGAAAACAAGTGGAAGAAAATGCCGATAAAATTACCGATGAAGTTTGGGCTAAAGTAAACCAAAACATAGTGACTAATACTCAATTGGAACCTAAAAAAATCACTGGTATTTATCAAGACAATTGGTTTGGGAAAATTAGCATTCGCCAAACCAAAGGTACTTTACGATTTCAATCAGAACGTTCTCCAAGACTTACAGGTTCTATATTTTATTACAATGAAAATACCTATGCCGTAAAATGGGATAATAGAAGTCTTAATGCGGATGCTTTCATTCATTTTAATATGGATACCAATGGTATTGCTACTCATTTTAAAATGGAAGCAATATCACCACTCACCGATTTTAGTTTCGATTTTCAAGATTTAGATTTTGCAAAAGATTTGGAGTAATTATTACTATCTTAAAGGATTTTAAAATTATCCCAAAGAAATTGGTAAACCTTGTTTCTTTGGGATTATTAATTTGCGGATTGTAGAATTGTAGAATATTGGATGCCCTATATCCTATATTGACTGGACTGAAGTCCAGCCGTACATTATGTGCCGAGTCTATGGCTCTTGGATGTGATGGCAGGTTCGTTGCATGTGCCTACTGGACTGAAGTCCAACCTTACAATATAAACCGAGCCTACGGCTCTAACACGTTACTCCAAAGTTCCGTAGGAACGATCCATTTTGTAGCAATGGATTTCAATCCGTTGCGATGATAGATAATAGAAATATAAAAGTTCCGTAGGAACGATCCATTTTGTTGCAATGGATTTCAATCCGTTGCGATGATATATTAAAAAATTAAATTTAAATTTTGTAAAAATCCGATTTTTTTTTAAATTTAGGATAGAAATTAAAAATTTAAAAAAAGATTATGGCAAACACCTATCACCAAATGTATATTCAAGCAGTTTTTGCTGTAAAGTATAGAAAAGCAGTGCTTCACAAAGATTGGAGAAAAGATATTTTTGCAGTAATTGGAAATCTAATAAATGAAACAGGATGCAAAACTATAATTGTGAATGGTGTAGAAGATCATGTGCATTGTTTCTTAGGTTTGAAACCAACCGTTTCCATTTCAGAATTAATGAAAACGGTAAAAGCTAAATCGTCAAAATATATCAACGATAATAATTTTTTGTTAGATCGATTTGAATGGCAAGTAGGATATGGAGCATTTTCTTATAGCCAATCGCATATTAATAGGGTTTATAAATACATTGAAAATCAAGAAGAACACCATAGAAAAAAAAGTTTTAAAGAGGAATATCTTAAATATCTCGATGAATACAAAATCCCTTTTGAGGAACAATATGTTTTTGAAGATTTAATTTAATTAAGAGATTATATTACAAATAGAACAAGTAATATTATTAAAAAAACACCTTTTTTTTAACCTGATTCCAATATTTATTTCTACTTTTATCTAACAGAAGAATCTACCATGACAGAGATAAATATAGAAGAAGAAAAAAAAGCATTAACCCGAGAATACAAAGAACTTTTACGCATTAGTTATCAAACACTTACACCCGAAGACAAGAAATTAATTCGGAAAGCATTTGATGTAGCAGTAGATGCCCATAAAGACCAAAGAAGGAAATCAGGAGAAGCTTATATCTTTCACCCTATTGGTGTGGCTAAAATTGTAGCTTCCGAAATTGGTTTAGGCCCAACTGCCATTGCCGCAGCATTATTACACGATGTAGTAGAAGATACTCCAATAACAATTGAAGATATTGAAAAGCAATTTAATCCTAAAATTGCTCAATTGGTAGAGGGCTTAACCAAAATATCTCAGGTTAAAAAAGACATGAACATCTCAATGCAAGCGGAAAATTTCCGTAAAATGCTATTGACTCTTAACGATGATGTTCGGGTAATTTTGATAAAAATAGCCGATCGTTTACATAATATGCAAACCATGGATTCTATGCCAGACTACAAGCAAGTTAAGATAGCATCCGAAACTTTATACATTTATGCTCCTCTTGCTCATCGTCTTGGGCTTTATAACATCAAAACCAAACTAGAAGATTTAGGGTTAAAATATACCGAACCAGCGATATATAATGACATTGTAAGTAAAATTAAAGAAACTAAAGAAGAACAAGATGAATACATAAAATTGGTTTCGGATGTACTTAAAAAAACTCTTAACGAAGAAGGAATAGATTACATCATAAAAGGAAGACCAAAATCGATTTATTCCATTCGAAGAAAAATGCTAGCGCAAAATGTAACTTTTGATGAAGTTTACGATAAGTTTGCCCTTCGAATCATTTACAATTCCAATCCCCACGATGAAAAATTCTTGGCTTGGAAAATTTACTCCATTGTTACCGATCATTACAGACCGAGCCCAAGCAGATTACGAGATTGGATTTCCTCTCCTAAATCTACAGGATATGAAGCCCTACATATAACCGTTATGGGGCCCAAAGGAAGATGGGTAGAAATTCAGGTTCGTAGTGAACGTATGGATGAAATTGCCGAAAAAGGATATGCTGCCCACTACAAATACAAACAAGGGGTTGCTGAAGAAAACGGATTGGATGTTTGGTTGAATCTACTTAAAGAAGCACTAGAAAATTCGGAAACCAATGCCGTGGATTTTGTAGAAGATTTCAAAATGAATTTATATGCCAAAGAAATCTTTGTCTTCACTCCAAAAGGAGAAATAAAATCCTTGCCAAAAGGAGCTACTTCTCTTGATTTTGCTTTTAGCATCCACTCCGAAATTGGAATCAAAACTCGTGGAACACGTGTAAACGGAAAACTAGTGCAACTCAACCACGAATTAAAAAGTGGCGATCAAATTGAAGTTATCACTTCTCCAAACCAAAAACCAACCATTAACTGGTTGGATTATGTCACTACCTCTCGTGCTAAAAATAAAATTAGAAATGTACTTAATGAAGATACCAAAAAAATAGCAGAAGAAGGAAAAGAATTACTTACAAGGAAATTAAAACATTTAAAAATCACTTTAAGTGAAGCAGTGATTAATGAATTAGTGAATTTTTTTAAACTTAAAACAAGTTTAGATTTATTTTATCGCGTTGGAATTGGCGCTATCGAAAACCAACAATTAAAAGATTATGCAGCTCAAAAAAGTAATACATTAATCAATTTCTTTAAAAACAAAATAAAACGTTCTCCTAATTCTACACCAGAGGATATTCATAAACAAGAATTAAGCAATAATTACGACTTACTTGTTTTTGGAAAAGAACAAGACCGTTTAGATTATAAACTTTCGGCATGTTGTAACCCAATTCCAGGAGATGATGTTTTTGGATTTGTTACTATTAATGAAGGAATTAAAATCCATAAAAAAGACTGTCCTAATGCTATTGCAATGCAGTCTAACTATGCTTACCGAATTATGCAAGCCAAATGGATTGACTCTTCACAACAAGAATTTAAAGCCATTTTAAAAATAACAGGGATGGACACTCTAGGTTTGACCAACGAACTTACTAAAGTAATATCTAATCAAATGCATGTTAATATCCAGAGTATCTCTTTGAATGGGGAAGCTGGTATTTTTAATGGGCAAGTTACAGTAGTTGTTCAAAATAACACCTTCTTAAAAAAACTAATGGACAACATTAAAAAAATTGATGGCATTGAAAAAGTCTCACGAGTTTATAAAAACTAAAACTCTAAAACTTTTATTAACAACTAGTTTATAACTTTAAACGCTTAAATTTCAATTCTTCTAAACTAAAAATTATCTTTGCAAGATATGACACTAATTGCCTCCGATAATAGTAAAAATCAAGAAATTGTAAAAACTGTTTTTACAACTTATCTTGAAAATAAAGGCCACCGAAAAACTCCGGAACGCTATGCTATCCTTCAAGAAATTTACGATAATCAAGAACATTTTGATATTGAAAATTTATACATCAAAATGAAGAATAAAAATTATAGGGTGAGTCGTGCAACCCTTTACAACACTATAGAATTATTGCTAGATTGTGGATTGGTTCGCAAACACCAATTTGGGCAAAACCAAGCCCATTATGAAAAATCGTATTTCGATAAGCAACACGATCATATTATCATGACCGATACCGGCGAAGTAATTGAATTTTGTGACCCTAGAATTCAAACAATAAAACAAACCATTGAAGATATTTTTGGCATCGAAATTACCAACCATTCATTATATTTTTACGCTAATAAAAAGGAATAATTGGTTTAGTTTTCAAACAAAACAATAATTAACTACACAATAAAAAACAACATAATGACCGTAGATTTACTACTCGGATTACAATGGGGAGATGAAGGAAAAGGAAAAATCGTAGACGTTCTAACTTCTAAATACGATATTATAGCTCGTTTTCAAGGTGGTCCAAATGCAGGACATACTCTTGAATTTGACGGAATCAAACACGTTTTAAGAACTATTCCTTCTGGGATTTTCCACGATAATAATATCAATGTTATTGGTAATGGTGTAGTGATTGACCCAGTTGTTTTTAAAAGTGAAATTGATGGTTTAGCAAAATTTAATTTAGATATAAAATCCAAATTAATAATTTCTAGAAAAGCCCATTTAATCCTTCCTACCCATAGATTATTGGATGCTGCATCAGAAGCATCTAAAGGGAAAGCAAAAATTGGTTCAACTTTAAAAGGAATTGGACCAACTTATATGGACAAAACCGGCAGAAACGGAATTCGTGTTGGCGATATTGAATTGGCAGATTTTAAAGAACGTTACAGAGCATTGGCCGACAAACACGAAGCCATGATTGCTTTTTATAATGTAGACATACAATATAATTTATCCGAATTGGAAGCTGAATTCTTTGATGCAATTGAAAATTTGAAAAAATTGACCTTTATTGATAGTGAAGAATATTTAGCACAAGCCCAAAAAGCTGGAAAATCTATTCTTTGTGAAGGTGCGCAAGGTTCGTTATTAGATGTAGACTTCGGAACTTATCCTTTTGTAACTTCTTCTACCACTACAGCTGCTGGGGCATGCACTGGTTTAGGGATTGCTCCAAATAAAATAAAAGAAGTATTCGGAATTTTTAAAGCTTATACTACCCGTGTAGGTTCAGGACCTTTTCCTACTGAAGATTTTGAAGAAGCTGGTGATGTTATGGCAAGCGTTGGAAACGAATTTGGCTCCGTAACTGGGAGAAAAAGACGTTGCGGTTGGTTGGATTTAGTAGCCCTAAAATATGCTATCCAAGTTAATGGGGTAACCCAATTAATGATGATGAAAGGCGATGTGCTTTCAGGATTTGAAACCTTAAAGGTAGGCACTTCTTACAATTATAAAGGAGACGTTATCCAACATTTACCTTACAATATTGAAGAAGAAAATGTAACACCAATATATACTGAATTTAAAGGTTGGAAAGCCGATTTAACCGAAATGACAACTTATGAAGAGCTTCCTAAAGAATTAAAAGACTATATAGAATTCATCGAAAAAGAAGTTGAAGTTCCTATTAAAATAGTATCGGTAGGACCAGACAGAAAACAAACGATTACACGATAAAAAAAATGAGGCCGGTATTTAATAAATACCGACCTCAAAAATTATTTTTTGGATTATAAATTGTCTGGAAAAATTTTTCCGGGATTCAATATATTATTCGGATCAAAAACATGTTTAATTCGTTTCATCAATTCTAGATGCACTTTGGAAAATGCAATGTCCATAAAATTTTTCTGAACAAAACCAATTCCGTGTTCTCCTGAAAGGGTTCCATTTAAAGATACCGTTAATTCAAATATTTCTCGAATTCCTTTAGGCACTTCAATTTTCCAATTAGCATCCGTCATTTCTCCTTTAATTATGTTAACATGTAAATTCCCATCGCCTGCATGACCATAACACACCGATTGAAATCCATATTTTTTTCCGATAGATTTAATTCCTTTTAACAGTTCTGGTAATACATATCTTGGAACTACAGTATCTTCTTCTTTATAAATTGAATTCGATTTTACGGCTTCCGCAACCGAACGTCGCATTTTCCATAAAGCGTTTTTTTGATCTTCGGTATCGGCAAAAAGAACTTCATCTATTTCAAATTGTTCTACGACACCCATTATTTTTTCGGCTTCTTGCATAAGAATATCCGGATAATTTCCATCTACTTCAATAAGCAAATGCGCTTGAACATTGTCATTAACATTGATGCTGATAGTATCATTGTATTTCAATGTCCAATCAATGGCATCACGCTCCATAAATTCCAAAGCACTTGGCACAACACCAGCTCTAAAAATAGCCGATACTGCTTCGCAGGCTTGCCCTGCATTGTAAAACGGAACTAACATTAAAACGTTGTGGGTGTTTTTAGGCAGTAATTTCAAAACTACTTTAGTGACTACGCCCAAAGTTCCTTCGCTACCAACCATTAATTGGGTAAAATTATATCCAGTAGAATTTTTTAAGGTATTGGCACCTGTCCAAATTATTTCACCGCTAGGCAAAACTACTTCTAAATTCAAAACATAATCTTTAGTTACTCCATATTTTACAGCTCGTGCACCCCCAGAATTTTCAGCTACATTCCCTCCTATCCAGCAACTACCTTGACTGCTAGGATCTACAGGGTAAAATAATCCTTTTTCTGCAACTGCCTCGCGTAGTACTTGCGTAATTACGGCAGGTTCTACAATGACTTGAAGATTTTGTTCGTCAATGTTTAAAATTTTATTTAACCGTTCCAATGACAAACCTATGCCTTCATAAATGCACAAAGCACCACCACTTAAACCTGTTCGGGCGCCTATTGGTGTTGTTGGAATTTTATATTCGTTTGCAATTTTTAATATAGCAGAAATCTCCTCGGCATTAGCGGGTTTAACGACAACACTTGGTGGGAAAACAAAATTCTCGGTTTCATCATGACCGTAATGATTTCGGGTTTCTTGGTCAATAAAAACATAAGAAGAACCAACTACAGCAGTAAGTTTTTGAAGGATTTCTGGATGCATTTGTATCATAACTATTAGTAAGAAGTAAAAATAGACTTGTTTTAACTATTCAAGTATTTCTAATTAGCGAAATTGTCGTCTTTTAGTTTCTCATCCTTTATTTCGCTGTTGTGTAACTTAACAGGTTTTGTATTTTTACGCATTTTGATATTTAAAAATTCTACAAATAACGAGAAGAAAATGGCAAAATATAAATAGCCTTTTGGGATGCTGGAAACTTCTACATCGTTGCCAAAACGGAAGTGTGCCAGATGCGAACCTTCGGCTAGCAACATCACTCCAATTAGGATTAGGAAGGAAAGACCAAGTATTTGGATGGTTGGGTGTTCGTTTACGAATTTAGATACTGGACCCGCGAAAATCATCATGATTCCGATGGAAATAACAATGGATAAAATCATGATTTCAATAGCGCCATCGGGACCAAAACCGCCTTGTGCTGGGCTTTTCATGCTAATCATTCCAATTGCGGTTAAGATACTGTCGAAAGAAAAAACGATGTTTAACAATGCAATTTGAAAAATAGCTCCTGTTAAACCGGATGCCGATTTGCCTTTGGTACCTTCTTCTTCGCCTTCCATTTTATGGTGAATTTCGGAAACGGATTTGTATAACAGGAACAATCCACCACCAAAAATAATAAGACTTTGACCCGTTACGTGGGCTTCGAAAAAACCAAAATCAAGATGAAATAGGGTTTCTTGTAAACTTAAAACCCAGGTGATTCCGAATAGTAAAACAATACGGAAAACCATGGCAAGGGTTAATCCTATTCTTCGAGCTTTTGGTTGCTCCTTTGTGGGAAGTTTGCCAGAAACGATGGATAGGAAGACGATATTGTCGATTCCTAAAATGATTTCTAAGAAGGTTAGTGTTAATAAAGCTACCCAAGCATTTGGATTGGAAATTAATTCGTTCATTGGATGGTGATTATTTAAATTGTAAAGTGATTTTACGTTATTAATTGATTTTTGTTACACTTCCGATTTGTTTTTTAGAATCCCCAACAAAAGAATATTCAAAGGTATAGGTTTTTCCTTTGGTGGTTAGGATTCGCATACTGATTGCTTTTCTTTCGGCTATATTTCTTGGATGTAATTTTTGAAGAATGAATTCGTAATCGTTTACCCAACGTACCGAAGCGGTATCGGTTCTGCCTTTGTAGGTTTCAATTTGAAGTTTGTCGGTTCTTTCGAAAGTGGTGATTTCTTTTTTGCCGTTGGTTTCTTGCGTAAATTCAAATTTGCCCGTTTTAAAATCTTTGGTGTTGCATTCTTGTTGTTTTTGGCAGGAGAAAAGTGCAAAAGAAATTAAAATATATTTTAGTTTAGAAATTGCCATTGAAATTGAAATTGTTTTTTGAAATTATTGTTTTAATTTTTTGAATTCATCATCGGTAAAATTCTGTATACTTTTATCTTTAGAAAATTTATCGTAATTGTAATTATTTGATTTATTTTTCGGAATAGAAAGACTTGTCCAATCTTCTTTTTTAAGCATTTTAGCATAAAATACAATTTGTCCAATATGATATGGATAATGCGCCAATTGACGGTTGATTGCTTCAACAACAGTATGACCTTCGTTTCTAATATAAATAATATCTGAAAGTTGGCTGGATTTTAATGAATTTAAAGCGTTTAAAAAACATTCCCAACCCTTGTTCCAAATTTCTAATACCTCTTCTTTAGTTTTTATTGAATCATCAAATTCAGAATCACGATTGCGCCATTCTTTTTCGCCATCGGTTGTTAAAAAATCGGTCCAACGAGAAAGCATATTTCCTGAAATGTGTTTAATGATTGTTGCAATAG
>CANGCT010000003.1 GCA_947452415.1 Flavobacteriaceae bacterium | reverse complement strand
CGTTAAGAAATATTCTTATAATGAAGTAAAATCGGAAGTTGCTAAATTAGCGGGAGGGATGATTTCATTAGGATTAAAAAAAGGCGATACTGCTGTAATTTATATGCCAATGATTCCGCAAGCGGCCTTTGCTATGTTGGCTTGTGCACGAATAGGAGTAACCCATTCGGTGGTTTTTGGCGGATTCGCACCACACGAATTAGCAATAAGAATAGACGATTGCAAACCTAGATTAATCATCACTGCTTCTTCAGGAATTGAAATAGACCGTTTAATAGCCTACAAACCATTGGTAGATGAGGCAATCGAATTAGCATCCCATAAACCTAAAAAAGTAATTGTTTTCAATAGAAAATTAGGCGCTAGAATTCCGTTTAAAAAATACGATGTAGATTATGATGCTTTAGTTTATGGCTCAGAAGAAACGCCTTGTATTCCAGTAAATGCGACGCATCCGTTATACGTTTTATATACTTCTGGAACTACTGGAAAACCAAAAGGAATTGTTAGAGATACAGGAGGTTACGCAACCGCACTTAAATTTTCAATGCAATACATATATGGTGTAAATCAAGACGAAATTTTTTGGGCAGCGTCGGATGTGGGTTGGGTAGTAGGACATAGTTTTATTGTTTATGGACCGCTTATCAATAGAAACACTACTATTATATTTGAAGGAAAACCAATAAGAACTCCAGATGCAAGTACCTTTTGGAGAGTAATTGCCGAACATAAAGTAAGTACCATGTTTACTGCTCCAACTGCTATTCGTGCAATAAAAAAAGAAGATCCAAACGGAGAATTTATTAAGCAATTCGATTTATCGTCCCTAAGAAATCAATTTTTAGCAGGAGAACGTTGCGATGTGGCTACTTTAGAATGGTACAACCACCATATTCCAGTTCCTGCAATAGACCATTGGTGGCAAACTGAATCGGGATGGCCAATGATTTCCGATATGATGGGAGTGGAGTATTTACCAGTAAAACCTGGCTCTGCAGGAAAAGCAGTTTCTGGATATGACATTCGAATATTTGGAGAAGACGGAACGGAATTAGGTCCAAATGAAGAAGGATATGTAGTGATTAAATTACCACTGCCTCCTGGGACAATGCTAGATTTATGGAACGATAACAATAGATTTCAAGAAGGCTATTTAATTAAATTTCCAGGATATTATTTCTCTGGCGATGGAGGATTCAAAGATGATGATAATTATATTTTCATAACTGGTAGGGTAGATGATGTAATAAACGTTGCTGGCCATAGACTTTCTACTGCCGAAATGGAAGAAATAGTTTCGTCACACCATTCGGTTGCTGAATGTGCTGTGGTTGGAATTAATGATGCATTAAAAGGGCAAGTTCCTCTGGCATTAGTTGTTATCAAACATGGAGAAGATATGGAACATTTTCAACTGCAACACGAGGTGGTTCATTTAGTAAGAGACCAAATTGGAGCAGTTGCATCCTTAAGAGACGTTGTTATTGTAGAGCGTTTGCCAAAAACACGCTCGGGTAAAATTTTAAGAAAATTATTACGAAACATTGCAGATGGAGATAATTTCCAAATACCATCTACTATAGATGATGAAGCTATTATTGATGAAATTAGAGGAGAATTTGAAAAAGCTAAAATTGGTTCGTTTAGATAAGAAAAAAAAGAAAATAGACAATAGAATATAGAGAATAGAATTTTGTAATCGATTCATTAGTTAGACCGTCTATATTCTTTAATCTATATTCTTTAATCTATATTCTTTAATCTATATTCTTTAATCTAATTACCTATACCTATTTAGCAAGAAAAATCTTTACCAAAATAATAGAATACTTATATTTACAAAAGTTTAAGACTAATTACTAGTTACTATTAACTAATTACTAAAAAAAGACAATGAGTTATTATAAAATAGAAAGTTTAGAGCATTACTTTAAAATGTATAAAAAATCGGTTCGCGAGCCAAGAAAATTCTGGGATCGTATTGCGGATGAAAACTTTACTTGGTACCAAAAATGGGAAAAAGTATTGGAATTTGACATGCAAGAATCTAAATTCAAATGGTTTGTAGATGCCAAAGTTAATATTACTAAAAACTGTATCGACAGGCATCTTGCTAAAAGAGGTGAGAAAACCGCCATCATTTTTGAACCTAATGATCCAACTGAAGATGCACAACATATTTCTTATAACGAATTATATGCCAGAGTATCTAGAATGGCTAATGTACTTCGCGAACAAGGTGTGAAAAAAGGGGATAGAGTTTGTATTTACTTACCAATGATTCCAGAATTGGCAGTTTCAGTACTAGCATGTGCTAGAATTGGAGCGATACATTCTGTTGTATTTGCAGGATTTTCTTCTTCGGCAGTATCCACAAGAATAAATGATTCCGATTGTAAAATGGTGATAACCTCAGATGGAAGTTACCGTGGAAACAAATCTATTGATTTAAAAGGAATTGTAGATGAAGCATTAGAAAAATCACCTTGTGTTGAAAAAGTATTAGTTGTTAAAAGAACTAATAACCAAGTAAATATGAAAGAAGGTCGTGATCAATGGTTACAGCCTTTAATGGATGCCGCGCTTTCCAATAGTGTTGCTGAAATTATGGATGCTGAAGATCCTTTATTTATATTGTATACTTCGGGTTCTACTGGAAAACCAAAAGGAATGGTGCATACCACTGCAGGATATATGGTTTATACAGCCTATACTTTTAAAAACATCTTCAATTATGAAGAAAACGATGTGTACTGGTGTACTGCAGATATAGGTTGGATTACTGGACATTCTTATATTTTATACGGACCATTATTGAATGGCGCTACAACGGTAATTTTTGAAGGAGTACCTTCCTATCCTGATTACAGCCGTTTTTGGGAAGTAATTGAAAAACATCAAGTGAATCAATTTTATACAGCCCCAACTGCCATTCGTGCCTTGGCTAAAGAGAATTTGAGTTATGTTCAAAAATTTCCTTTAAGCTCCTTAAAAGTAATTGGTTCTGTAGGAGAACCAATCAATGAAGAAGCATGGCATTGGTATAATGACCATGTAGGTGGAAAACGTTGTCCATTAGTAGATACTTGGTGGCAAACCGAAACTGGAGGAATTATGATTTCCCCAATTCCGTTTGTTACGCCAACTAAACCAACTTATGCTTCTTTACCTTTACCAGGAATTCAACCCGTTTTAATGGACGAATTGCGTAACGAAATTGAAGGCAATCAAGTTACAGGTAGTTTGTGCATAAAATTCCCTTGGCCTGCTATGGCAAGAACCATTTGGGGTGATCACCAACGTTATAAAGAAACCTATTTCTCTGCTTTTCCAGGTAAATATTTTACAGGTGATGGTGCCTTACGCGATGAAGTAGGATATTATAGAATTACCGGTAGGGTAGATGATGTAATCATTGTATCTGGACATAATTTAGGAACTGCTCCAATTGAAGATGCTATTAATGAGCACCCAGCAGTTGCAGAAAGTGCTATTGTAGGATTTCCTCATGATATTAAAGGAAATGCGCTTTACGGATTTGTAATTTTGAAAGAAGTTGGCGAAAGCAGAAATCAAGAAAACTTGGCTAAAGAGATCAACCAATTAATTTCAGATCAAATAGGGCCAATTGCTAAATTGGATAAAATTCAGTTCGTATCTGGTTTACCAAAAACCCGTTCCGGAAAAATTATGCGTAGAATATTACGTAAAATTGCCGAAGGAGATTTCTCTAACTTTGGAGATACCTCTACCTTACTAAACCCAGAAATTGTGAACGAAATTAAAGAAGGAAAATTATAGTTTTTTTTATAGATTTAGTTTAATTAGTTAAAAACTGCTTCATAAATGGAGCAGTTTTTTTATTACAATTCAACACGATTTTTCTACAATTCAACAATTTTTGACTAATTCCTTTTAATAAAACTGTTTAATTTTAGAACTTAAATATTATCTTTTATGAAAAAATACCTTTTATTACTATTCATTTCAGTAGCAACATTAGCTCAAAACAACAAACAAAACATTCGTGGAATTGTAATCGACAAATTGTCTCAAACACCTATAACTGGTGCAAAAATTCAACTATTTAATTCTGAAAAACAAACCATAACGGATGAAAAAGGAAATTATATTTTAACTGATGTTGCTCCAGATCGTTATGAAGTTAAAGTTTCCTATATTGGATATAAAGAAGTGATGATTCCAAATGTGATAGTAACATCGGGTAAGGAAGTGATTTTGGATGTTACCATGGAAGACGAATTTAAAAAACTAGACGATGTTGTTATAAAAGCCTCCAACAAAGCAGGGACTGTTAATAAATTGGCCACGGTAAGTGCCCGAACTTTCTCTATGGAAGAAGTTAATCGTTATGCAGGTGGTAGGAGTGATGTGGCACGATTAGCTGCCAATTTTGCTGGAGTAAGCACTCCAGATGACTCCAGAAACGATATTGTTATCAGAGGTAATTCACCAGTGGGCGTTTTATGGCGCATTGACGGAATGAATGTAACCAATCCCAATCACTTTGCCGCTGTAGGAACTACGGGCGGTGCGGTAAGTGCATTGAATACTAATTTATTAAAAAATTCCGATTTCTTTACTTCTGCTTTTCCTTCCGAATATGGAAATGCAACTTCAGGTGTATTTGATTTAGGATTCAGAAATGGAAATTCCAAAAAGAGAGAAACCACTTTACAATTTGGAGTGATTACAGGTCTTGAAGTAACTACTGAAGGACCAATTAACAAAAAAAAAGTTTCTTCGTATCTGGTTGGCTATCGTTATGGATTGGCTAGTATTGCACAAGCGGTTGGTGTTAATATTGGTACTACAGCAACTCCTTCCTATCAAGATTTATCTTTTAAAATAAATAGCGGCACTTCCAAATTCGGTAAATTTTTGATGTTCGGAATTTTGGCTTCAAGTACTATAAATATTGGTGGTGGCAATTCTAATAGTTTATACGGAAACGGAAATCAAGTGGATTTTGCTAGTAAAATTGGAATTCTAGGATTGAATCATTTCAAGCAAATTAATCCTAAATCGTTTATTAGTTCTACCATTGGTTTAAATTATTCTAAAACAGACCAAACTTCGTATGATTTTGATCGAATAGCAAATATTAATTTCACTAAGGAAATTAGCAATGTTGTTAAAACAGGATATAATTTTAGTTCGACTTATAATTTGAAAGTAAATTCAAAGTTTTTTATAAAAGCAGGTATTCAAGATGAATTAATGGGCTTGGATTTATTTTATAAAACAAAAGATAATGGCGGTACGCCATTTAAACAAGTCTGGGATTATAAAAGTTATACCAATTTGGCGCAAGCGTTTGTTCATGGTAAATACAACATTAGCGAGAAATTAATTTTAAATGCAGGTATTCATTCTCAGAAGTTTTTCTTAAATAATTCGTTTTCGTTGGAACCTCGTTTAGGCTTGAAATATGCAGTAAATAACAAGAGTAGTTTCAGTCTAGGATATGGTTTACATTCGCAAATGCAACCTATAAATGTTTACTTTTTGCAGACTCAAAATGCAGACGGATCCTATTCGTACAATAATAAAAATTTAGATTTCACTAAAAGTCAACACTTTGTTGTGGGTTATGATTTACAGCCATTCAAAGACTGGCGATTGAAAACCGAGGTCTATTATCAAGCCATTTCAAATGTTCCAGTGAATACTTTTTCAGGTAGTTATTCTATGCTCAATACGGGTTCAAGTTTCAAAACCGATTTAGAAGATAACCTTACCAATGCAGGAACTGGAAAAAATTATGGTGCAGAGGTAACTATTGAAAAATTCTTTAGCAAAGGCTATTATGGTTTATTTACTTCCTCTTTATACAGTTCAAAATACAAAGGAAGCGATGGCGTTGAAAGAAATACCGCATTCAATGGTAAATATGTTTTCAATATTTTAGCAGGAAAAGAATGGAAAGAAGGGGATGATAAAAGAAACAAAATAAGTGCCGATATAAAATTTACTAATGCGGGAGGACGCGCTTTTACTCCTATTGATATTGCAGCATCGCAAACCACAGGTCATGAAGTACTTTCAACGGATGCGTATTCGTCAAATTATGCTAATTATTTTAGATTGGATTTAAAAGGAAGTTATACCATTAATAACAAAACCAAAAAACTATCCCAGTCTTTTTCTTTAGATTTACAGAATATTACCAATCATAAAAATATGTTTTCACAAACCTATGACAATCAAAAAATGAATTTGAATACTACCTATCAATTGGGTTTCTTTCCAAATTTTATTTATAAATTGCAGTTTTAAATCAACATGAGAACTATCAAATTCAGAGTTTTTTATATGTTCGGAATAGGATTAGCAATCGCTTTCCTATTCAAATTATTTGTTTTTCGAAGTGCAACATTTTTTGATGATGAAATCTTATTTGTAAGCATTATAACGGTTCTTCTTTGGGAAGGAAATCTGCAAATTGATATTTTCTTAGATAAAAAAATATCTTGGATTACTTTACCTTATCAAAGAATTCTGGTACAAATACTACTTAATTTATTATTCACAATAATAGTTTTAATAGATTCCATTTTAATTATTAATTACTTCAAATTTGGTACTTTAGAAGTATTTAATACCAAACTAAGAGAAGTATTTATTCCAACTATCACTATAACTTTTCTTGTTGTAATGATAGATATTGCAAATCATTTTTTTAAATCTTGGAAAGCAAGTTTAATTGAAGTCGAAAAACATAAAACGGAAAGCGCCAATGCCCAATTACAAAATCTAAAAAACCAATTGAATCCCCATTTTCTATTCAATAATTTAAGTGTTTTAACTTCTTTGGTGTATAAAAATCAAGATAAAGCAGCCGAATTCATCAATGAATTAGCCAAAGTCTATCGGTATGTTTTAGATACTAAAAATGCTGAATTAGTAACTTTACAAGAAGAGTTAGATTTTTTAAATCATTACCTTTATTTGCTAAAAATACGATTTGACGACAGTATCCTATTTGAAATAAAAATAGAAGAAGGCAATAAATCCGATTATATTTTGCCAATGTGCTTACAAATGTTGGTAGAAAATACCATCCAACATAATGAGGCATCACAAGCCAATCCGTTGAAAGTATTGATTTATTCGCAAAACAATTCGTTAGTTATTGAAAATCCAATTAAACCAAGAAGCAACGATGTGTCAAGTTCTAAAACTGGCTTGAAAAATATCGAAATGCGTTATTCTTTTTATACCGATAAAAAAGTAATTGTGTCAAACAACGGAGAAATTTTTAAAGTAATTTTGCCTTTAATTCATAGAAGATGAAAGTTGTAATTATAGAAGACGAAAAATTATCGGTAGAACATTTAACCGTTTTATTAAAAAAAATGGATTCATCAATTGATGTAATTAAGTATTTTGATACGATTCAAACTTCTGTAATAGCCTTTAAAGAAGGCCTGAATTGCGATTTAATTTTTATGGATATTCATTTGGCGGACGGCAATAGTTTTGAAATTTTCAATCAAATTCAACTAGAAATTCCTGTTATTTTTACAACCGCATTTGATAATTATGCGATTCAAGCATTCAAACAAAACAGCATCGATTATTTATTGAAGCCCATCGCTTTACAAGATTTACAATTCGCTATTGATAAGTTTAAAAAACACCAACAGTTAGGAAATAAAGATTTGATTTCTAGCATTGCATCTGCTTACCAGCAAATGAATAAAGAATACAAAACGCGTTTTTTAGTTAAGTTAGGGCAAACAATTGATACTATTCCAATCGAAGAAATTCATCATTTTGAAACCAAAGAAAGTCTATCGTTTTTGGTAACCAATAAAGGAAATCATTATCTCATTGACTATACTTTAGATCAATTGGAAACGATGTTAAATCCTAAAAACTTCTTCCGCATCAACAGAAAAATAATATTAAACATTAATTCTATAGAAAAAGTAAGTACTTATTTTAATAGTCGTTTATCTATTGCATGTAAGTTTTTAGATACGGATGCTAGAATTGTAAGTCGAGAACGCGTAAATGATTTTAAAAAATGGCTGGATAATTAAAATACTATATAATTACACATTATTAGTAACAGTTCAATCCTTTTTTTCTACAACTCAACCTATTATAATTATTGACCCTTTGGTTCCGAAAGTATATTTGCATTATTAATTCAAATAAAACTTTTAGTATATGAAATCAAAACTATTTTTGTTACTCTTAATTGTAAGTTATACCACTTTCGCTCAAACAAATCCTGCTATTTTAACTTGGTTGCAAAACACGAATAACACTACAGGAAGATATTATCTAACGGGCAATCCTACCCCAATAAATACAACAACCAATGCCAATGTTCAGTTAGTCCAGTATTCAACTAATTTTGTTTATGTAAAAGCCACTGGAGTTCCGACTTTTGTAACCGGTCCATTTGCAACAGGCCCAGTTTCTACTGCATTAAACAACAATTATGTTCTTAAAATCCCTTTAAATCCAGTAGTAGCTACAACCAAAACTGCAGTTGGTAATGGCGCAATCGCAGCTTTTATTAATGGCACAGTTGCATATAGACCAGGGGATGGAATGTCGTATAATAATTCAGATAAATGGCATTCTAATGCAGTTTATTTTGAAAATAAAGGTTTTGATTGTGCACATGGTCACCCAGGACCAATGACTTCCGATTACCATCACCATCAAAATCCTTCTGCCTTCAATATAGAAACAGTACCCACTTCATCTATATGTAATATCTATTTAGCAGACGGACTATATATTCCTAATGCTACCACACATGGACCACTTATTGGTTTTGCTCCTGATGGATTTCCTATATATGGGGCTTATGGATATACCAATCCATTGGATGCTTCAACTCCTATAAAGAGAATCACTTCTAGTTATCGATTAAGAAATATTACTGCAAGAACTACGTTGCCTGATGGAACTTCTGCTGTAGGACCAACTTTAACTCAAATGATTCAAATTGCAGGAACTACAGGAACTAGTAATCAACTTCAAGCGGTATTAGGGGCTTATTTAGAAGATTTTGAATATGTTCCAGGTTTGGGAGATTTAGATGAAAATAACGGAAGGTTTTGTAAAACTCCTGAATATCCAAACGGTATTTATTGTTATTTTGCGACTGTTGATGCAACTAATAAACCTGTATACCCATATCTTTTAGGAAAATATTATCAAGGTGTAGTGCTAGGTACTACACACGCAACTATAAGTGAAACAGTTACTACATACACACCTGCTTTATATTCGGCTAATAACAATTTAGATCAAATTGGCTTATCCTTATTTCCTAATCCTTCTAGCGACATAGCTGTTATTCAATCTTATTCACCAGTTGTAAGTGATTTAAAAATAGAGTTATTTGATAGTAATGGTAAATTAATTTTAGAAGATACTTTAAAACAAGGTAGCACAATGTGTTATTTGAATTTAGAAACTGTTTATGCAGGGATGTATTTTGTAAAAATATCCGATGGTAAAAATTCAATTACTAAAAAGGTAATTGTTTTGCATTAGAACTGCTTATTTCTATTTATTTTTGGAAGTCCTTAAAAAAAATGTTAGGGACAAATTAGATAAATCAATTACTCAATAATACAAATAATTGGATTATGAAAAAAAGTATTACAACGTTACTAATTCTAATTGCTTTTTCGGGCTTTTCACAGACAAATACTGAAATTGCTACTAGCGGAATAAATATTAAAATGCTTTTTCCAGAAGGTAGATACAAAGCATTAATATTGAGTTATGATGATGGTAGAACCGAAGACCGGCAATTAGTAAAACTGATGAACCAGTACCATCTTATTGGAACTTTTCATTTGAATTCAAATAAATTAGGATCCAAAGATTACCTCAATAAAGAGGAAGTAAACATACTTTTTAAAGGGCATGAAGTTTCGGTACATTCTGCAAATCATCCTAACTTACCAGATCAATCTAGAATAGATGTTATTTCGGAAATTGTTGAAGACAGAAAAGAACTAGAGCGATTAGTGGGCTATCCTGTGAGAGGAATGGCTTATCCTTTTGGAAACACAAATGATGAAGTAATTCAAGCCATGGATGGGTTAGGAATTGAATATGCTCGTACAGTAGGGGATACCTATACTTTTGAAATCCCTAAAGATTTTTTACGATGGCACCCAACGATGCACCAATTTGCAAAGGCTTATTGGGAGCCAAACCAACCCGAAAAAGACACTCAAGAATTGGCTCATTTTAACAAAGTTATAAACGATTTTATAGGAACTAAAGAACTCGCAGTATTAGATATTTGGGGACACAGCTGGGAAATGGGAACCGACGAAAACAAATGGAAGGAAACCGAGAAATTCTTTAAATTACTTTCTGATAATTCAACAATTTATTACACCTCACAAATAGCATTAGTAGATTACATCAATGCATTTCGAAATTTGAAATTTTCAGTAAATAAAAAAATTATAATTAATGAAAGCTCTATAGATATTTACCTCAAAAAAGAAACTAAAACCTATAAAATACCTGCGGGATCTAAAACTATTCTTGAATAATTGCACTAAAAAAAATAGTTTCCATAAGTTTATACCCCTCTAAATTAGGATGAACTCCATCCTCACTATATTTTTTTGATAAACCTTTATCGTTATCGACCATATCAGCATAATAATCTATGTAACTAATTTTATTTTTATTGGCATATGAAGTAATTAATTGGTTTAAAGCAATTACTTTATTTGCAGGTTCTAGTTTTGGATTCCAATAAAAATAATTAGAAGGTAAAACAGTACAGAGCATTACTTGTATATTATTGATTTTAGCCAATTTAACCATCGAGATAATATTTTCCATAATAGCTTCAATAGAAATAGGCCCAGTATTTTCTGCAATATCATTTATTCCTGCCAAAATAACTACCATATAAGGTTTTAAATTGATAACATCTTGGCGAAATCGAAGAAGCATTTGTGGGGTAGTTTGGCCACTTATACCTTTGTTGGTGTGGGGATTAGTTAAAAAAAAATGAGGATTAAGCACTTTCCAAAATTCGGTAATAGAATCTCCCATAAAAACAACACTTTTAGTAGTAATTATTTTTTGATTTTTTTTGGCACACTTTTCTAAATTTGAAAAATCCTCATTCATATTGCTATAGAAAAATACTTTTATTGCAAATGCAATCTTGATTTTAGTTTCAAAAACAATAAAGCTATTGTATAAGCATCATCGGTAGTAGAAATCCGTTCGTTTTTTGGGATTTTGTAAATTGTACTTAACTGATCAATAGTAAAGTTAGCATTATTAATGTCATTTAGTTTTTTATGCATGATTTCTACATCAAGTGCTTCATTTTTTAATCTTCCGCAAGATAAATTTTCTAATACTTGGTTTATCATTTCTACATCAAAATGAATCCGATGCCCTACAAGTGTTGCATTACTAATGTAATTAATTAAATTTTCAATTGCTTGATTTTCAGATAATTTTGGTTGTTCGGATTCTAAAAGAAAATCATTGGACAAACCATTATCGTGAAGGAATTTATATTGAGGAATAGTTACTTCAAATACATCGTCCAGTCGAATACTATCATCAATAACAGCTATAGCCCCAAAGGATAAAATCACATCTTTTTTAGGATTTAACCCACTAGTTTCAGTACATAATATAACGTATCGATTCGATTTCTTTTCGAACTTAGTTAGGTAATTCTTCCAAAATTCTGGAGAATTTTTATTTATATTTTTCAACCAATCAATCATAAATTAAGAAAATTGAGTTAGTTGGAATTTATCTTTAATTAATTCTTCAAGATCCTTCATAGGTGCTAGAGCATTTTTTAATTTTTCTTTATCTATTTTAGTTAATTCCTCTAAGTTGATAAATTGCCCAGAATTATCATTTTTTAAACCTTCTAAAGTTCTAAATTTAGAAAGCACTAAAAAGGCATCAGCACAATTTATATAAATTTCTGAAAATTTGGGATCTATTATTGATAATTGTTTGTATCTCAAACAGGTACTGTTAATTCCTCTAATATTATTACTTAACACTAGCATTCTAGCACCATCAATTAATGGCATTATAGCTCTTGATTTTATGTCAAATTTTCCTTTGTTTTCGCCTTCTTCTTCAACATTGAATTTTTTAAAGAAATTAAGTGGAGTTGGTTTTTTTAAAGTGTCATTTCCTAAATAATCAAAGAAAAGCACTTTGGTTTTTATGTTATTAAAAATGGTATCCGTTATAGCATCCTCAATTTTTTGCTCTCCAAATGCCATTTCATAATCAAAAAATACACTACTTATTTCGTTAGTATTTTCTCCTGGAGTATTCATCCAGTTATTGTATTGTTTTATCCAGTCTGTTAATGATTTACACCACATCATATTACTAGCCATATGCCCTTGAGGACAATTTGCAAATCCAACTTTTTCTAATGTTGCAGTAGTTTTCTTCGCCAATTTTAAAAAATAGTCTTTTACATCTCTATATTTTTCTTCAGATACATCTTCGAACACCAAAATACTATCCTGATCGGTTAATAATAATTGCTCTTTTCTTCCTTGACTACCAATACTTAACCATGCAAAACGAGCAGGAGGGGAGCCTAAGTCAAGAATAGCTTGTTCTACAGATCTCTTAACAATAGCAAGGGTTATCTCTCCAGCGATATTATTAATATGGGTAAGTGGAATATTTTTATTTAAAGAGGATTGAATAATATCGCTTAATTTATTTCTAACAATTTTTAATTCTTTAGAAGATTGAGACCTTTTAATTTCTTTTAATAAAATTCCTGGATTATTAGCTTGAGCAACAACAAGATCGTGTTCAGAAATTATGCCTTTAACTTCTGATTTGTCTGTTCCATCTTTTGTAACGCAAAGGTGAGTAACGCCGTGTTTTAGCATTACCAATTGGGCTTCAGCAACAGAAATGTTTTCGCCAACAGTAATAACTGGAGAAGCCATTATTTTATCTACAGTATTAGTTAACGGAAAACGACCAGTAGCAACTTTGGATCGGAAATCTTTATCTGTAACAATCCCAATGGGATAGGTTTGATCAGTTATTAAAGCACTATCAAACATGTTTTCGGTAACTAATTGAGCGGCTTCTTTAATTAAGATGTCTGAACTTATTTTTAAAGGTGTTTTATTGTAATTTAAAGATTGAAAATATAGCATATCTGACTGATTATCAGTATAATTAACATTATCTGATATCAATCCGTGGTTTTTACTATCTAAACTATTTTTGGTATTAACAGCAAAGCTTTCCAATAGAAAATCCAAAACTTTAGAATTTTGAGCTACAAAAGGTTTAAATGAACCAATGGGAATGGCGTAAATGATACTTTCTTCACGAGCTTTGGCCGTCATTTGATAATTATTTTTAGCAAAAAATGGACGTAAACCAAAAATATCACCTGCATAACATTTGTTCAAAAGGGTTTCTTCTGCATCAGAAATAACAGTTAAATGAATAACACCAGAAGCTACAACATAAAAAGAGTCGTGTAAAGTATCATTGATTTGAAACAAAGATTTATGTTTTTCTATATTAAGTACACGAATAGTAGTTACAATCTGAATTAATTCATCGTGAGACAAATAGTTAAATGGTTCGTATTCTTTTAAAAAATTAGCTATACGTTGTGAAATAGCATTTTCCATAATCAATGTATTGATAAATTATAAAATAAAGGTACTGCAAAATTAATAAAGTTATAATAGAAAATTAATTTATTACATAAGTTTACAAATAAATAAAACGGTTAGTAAAATACATTTTTACAAATTAAGCCAAATTAAAGAATTATAAATTAAGTAAATAATAATTTTCTATTTTACATAATATAAATTATAGTGCAAGATTAATCAATTTATTAATCAATTTCATTCATAACTTTTATTCGGTAAATCCTACCAATAGCAATGGTTAGTTTTAAAATATAGTCTTCAATTAGCCAACTTCTATAATTTTTAGTGACGTTTCCTAAGCAGATACAGTATTGTTTAATTCTAAATTCAATATCATCTTTAAGTTCTTTAGATAATTTTCTTGCAGAAATTAAATCTTCAGAATTTTCTACACACATAATTGCATGTTGCTCTAAAGATTTTTCAATAATAGATTTTGCTTTTAAATTATTCTTGATAGTAAATTTAAATTCCTCTAAAATATCCATAGAAATATTATTGGATTTTTTAAATTTCAACTTCAATTCTTCAGGCATAATATATTTGAAGTTACTTTCAATATCTGCATCCTCACGAAGACTTTCTAGATAATATTCTGGAGATTTGAATATATGCTGCCAATCTACTGGATTATTCCATAATCCAAATCGCAAAGCATTGTTTCCTAGATCTATAACCGTAAAATTGTCTTTATTAGGTAATTTTCTAGATCCACGACCAATCATTTGAAAATAAAGTGTTAACGACTTTGTAGCGCGATTTAATATGATACTTTCTACCGTTGGTTCGTCAAATCCGGTGGTTAAAATCCCAACCGAAGTTAGAATTGCGTCGGGTGTTTTCTTAAACCAATGCAAAATATCCTTCCTATCTTCGGCTGTTGTAGTGTTATCTAAATGTTTAATGTTATATCCTGCATGTTTAAAACTTTCATAAACATGTAACGAAGTATTGATGCCATTATTAAAAATTAAGGTCTTTTTGCCTAAAGATTTTTCAGAATACGAATGCAATAATTTCTCTTGCATTACCATATTGCTATATAAGTCATCGGAAGATTTAACTGTGTAGTCACCATTAATACCAACTTTTAACGAAGTCAACCCCACATCATAACTATAGGTTGTTGCCTTTGCAAGAAATCCTTTATCTATTAGGTTTTGAATAGTATCTCCTACAATTAATTCGCTGTAGTTTTCATACATTGGCAATTTAATATTGGAACTTAAAGGTGTTGCAGTTACACCAAGAATAAAAGCATTATTAAAGGAACTAAACAACTTTCTAAACGAATTAAAGTGAGCCTCATCAATTATCACTAAACCAACATCTTGTAT
This sequence comes from Flavobacteriaceae bacterium, assembly GCA_947452415.1. Lineage (GTDB taxonomy): Bacteria > Bacteroidota > Bacteroidia > Flavobacteriales > Flavobacteriaceae > Flavobacterium. The sequence goes on along the minus strand of CANGCT010000003.1, from coordinate 46,622 downwards.
TTCTAATTTTTCGTCGTTTAATCTGTTTTTTAGTGTTTCAATCATAGCAACAAAACAAGAATATTCTTCTTGATCTGGTAATTCTTTTATGGCACTATTAATGATTTTATTTTTTACATCAAATGCCTTAAGCATTTTAGACGTTTGCTTACAGAGTTCAATTCTATGAGTTAATACCACTACTTTTTTATTGTACTGTTCTAAATAGCGTCTTGTGATTTCAGAGAATATAACTGTTTTACCGCCGCCCGTTGGAAGTTGGTATAATAAATGGTAATTATGAGGTGCATTATCTAATCGCTCAAAAATTTTGTCTATGTCGCCTTTTTGGTAACCATAGAGTTCTTTTTTGTCTTCAATTTCGGCAAGAAAATTTATTTTAGACATATAGGTTTTTACAATTTTGCAAAATTACACCTAAAAAAAGGTTTCACCACACTATTTTTAAATTATCTAAAAAAAATTAATAATCAAATCGTTCAATAATACTATTAAACTCGTATTTATTAATCCATTCTTGAGTATTGGTTTCTTCTTGAATAGCCACTACTCTACTCTTAAATTCTTCTAAAATTCCTTTTTCTATAATAAAACTTATTGCTTGTTGAAAAGAATTGAGCATACTTTTATAGAATGCTTCTTGTTTTATTTCTTTTTCCGATGATAAGGTTTGCGCAATTTCAATATTATAAAGCATTATATCTGCAATAATATAAACATCAACTCCTAATAAAATGAAATGTTTAATGAATTTTTGAGCAGTAGATCTTCGCATTTTAGGTTTTCTTCCCCTTACTGGATAATATTCATTGGTAATTTTGAGTTTTGCTTCTTTTACTAAATTAGTTTCCTTAGGATTAAAAACAAAATCATAATAAACCTTCACCTCTTTGAATTTATCATATAATTCTATGATTTGTTCTTCCAATTGGGTTTTATTTAATTCGGATAGGTATTTTTTTAAATCTCGCTTGCTCATAACTAAATGCTAAATAATTGCAAAAGTAACCTACTTTTAGTTTTATTATTAAGGTAATTACTTAATTTTGCAATCCAAAACTTATAGAATGGTCAAAATTTTTAAAATCACAGCAATTTCAGAAGGATTTTCTTATTTAATATTATTAGCCAACATGCTATTTATTAAGCCAACGAATTTTGTTCTTTACAAAACCTTACTTTTTCCTATTGGAATGACTCATGGGATACTTTTTATTGGCTACCTTTACTTAGCTTTTATTATAAAATCCCAACAAAAATGGAAAGTAAAAGATTTGGCTGTAGTTCTTTTGGGTTCTTTAATTCCGTTTGGAGCTTTCTTTATTGAGAAAAAATACATTAAAAATGCATAAACTATTAGAAAAAACATTTGGTTGGTTATATCCCTTACTTCGTAAGATTTCTCTAGGAGATCTTACTTCTTCTTATATCAGTTTAATTCTAAACATATTAATATTATGCGTTTTAGCATATATTATTTATATAGTTTTTAGATTAATATTGATTTCTTTAATGGCTATTGTTGCAAAAAAAACTAAAACTAATTTTGACGACTTATTGGTTTCTAACCAAACTGCTAAATATATTGCGCATTTAATTCCGTTTTTATTTATATATAAATCCGTACCTATAATTTTAGATAAATACGATTATTGGGAATCCATTTTCGGAAAAATGGTAGAAGTTTACATCGTCTTATTGTCATTATGGATCGTTCGAAGTATACTAAAAGCCACGAGTGATTTTTTAAAAGAGCAGCCCCGCTTTAGTGACAAGCCAATTGATAGTTATATACAGGTAATTATGATTGTGCTTTGGATTTTTAGTATTGGTGTAATTATTTCTGAAATTTTTGATATTAATAAAAATACATTATTAGGAATTCTAGGAGCTATTTCGGCAATTATTATTTTGATTTTTAGAGATACAATTTTAGGATTTGTTGCTAGTGTTCAGGTATCTTTAAACGATATGGTTCGAATTGGCGATTGGATTACTTTTGATAAATTTGGAGCAGATGGTGATGTTATTGAGATAAATTTGGCAACGGTAAAAGTTAGAAATTTTGATAATACTACAACTACAATTCCTACTTATAGTTTGATTTCGGATTCGTTTAGGAACTGGCGCGGCATGCTAAAATCAGACGGCAGAAGAATTAAAAGACATATTTTAATTCAGTCTAAAAGTATTCGTTTTCTTAATGAAGAAGAATTAAATAAAATGAAAAAAATCCAATTGATATCGGATTATATTGACAACAAACAAGTTGAAATTAATAAATATAACAAGACGTACAATATAGATAAATCACTCTCCATCAATGGTAGAAACATTACTAATTTTGGATTATTTAGAAAATATATTACCAATTATCTAGAGCATTATCCCGGAATTAATAAAAATATGATTCTATTGTGCAGGCAGTTACAACCAACAGCACAAGGTATTCCACTAGAAATTTATGCGTTCTCTAAAGACCAACGGTTTGAGCAATACGAACATATTATGGCCGATATTTTTGACCATATTATCGCTTCTGTTGCCTATTTCGATTTAGAACTTTATGAAATAGCAACAGAGAAAAGTTTATAAGATTATTTCTTTAATCTATCTTCAATAAATTCAATTTTTGTTTTGCCATGAGCTTGGGGCTTCCCATCCATATTAACACTTACCATAGTTATATTATCAATGGTAATTATAGTTTCTTTGGTCATCATGTTGCGAACCTCACATACTAATGTTAAAGATGTAGTTCCGAATTTTAAAACATCAATTCCTATTTCAACAATATCACCTTGTTTAGCAGAACTTCTGAAATTAATTTCCGACATGTGTTTGGTAACAATCCTAGGACTTTCCAATTGAATTATGGCATAAAGTGCTATTTCTTCATCTATCCAAGCCAATAATCTACCACCAAATAATGTGCTATTTGGGTTTAAGTCTTCGGGTTTAACCCATTTTCTAGTATGAAATCTCATTTTATTTTATGTTTTAACAATGCAAAATTAATGATTTCATCATGGTCAAAAGCTAATTTTGGCAAATCATTAACCGAAAACCATTTCGCTTCTTTGGCATCATCACTAGCAATTGCAAAAGTCTCTATAGGAACAAAACCTGTAAAGGCAATAGATACCACATGACTTCTAGGGTCTCTAAAGGGTTTTCCAAAAGCTTTAAGTTGCTCTAATTTTTCTATTTTAATTTGAGTTTCTTCTTGAAGTTCTCTTATAGCAGCAACTTCTAAATCTTCATTTTCATCAACAAATCCTCCAGGTACTGCCCAACAATCTTTAAAAGGATCGTTTTTTCTTTTGATTAAAAGAATGCAATTACCACCATTACATTCTTTGAAAATTAAGATATCTACGGTTAAAAATATTAAAGAAACTCTCATTGTTGGGATATTTTATACAAATTTATTATTTAATGAAGAAAATAATTATAAAAAAGTTGGTACATTATTCTAAACCTTTATATTTGTGATGAATTTTCCCCAAATTTAACACATAAAACTAATTATGAAAAAAAATACTTTTTTAGCATTTATTGCTTTTACTTCTTTTTTGGTTCAAGCCCAAGAAAATACAGTCAAAAAAAATGTATCGCCATCAGAATTTAATAAATTGACCATTGAATTTACTTTAGGTCAATCTAAAGGAGTTAGGCCATATACAGAAGGATATTATTCTAGTAATAATCATTCGTTTGGAACAATTGCTATTAATTCTTTTAATTTAGGAGCAAGATATATGATTAGTCCTTTATTTGGATTTAAAGCAGATTTTGGCCATGCAGATCTAAAAAGCAATTCCAAAACTACTAGTTTACCTTTTAAAATGGGAGTTTATATTGTAGGAATACAAGGAGTAATAAATGCCTCTAGATTATTTAATATCGAAAAACCTATTGGAAAGTTTGGATTATTATTGCATGGTGGTATTCAGTTATCAAGATTAAATTCAATGTCTCCAGATGAAATGAGCAAAACAATTCCAAATACTGTAATCCGTTCTCATAATTATAACCATATAGATAACAATATTGGACTAATTTTTGGATTTTCACCTCAGTATCGAGTAAGTAATAAAGTTTCGTTAATAAGTGATGTATCGATTGTAAATAATTTTAGACAAAGATTTGCTTGGGATGGAGCCAATTCTGCTTCTAACAATAACTTATCTAGTCAATTAGCTTCAATGTCTTTAGGTTTAACTTACTCTTTGGGCAACAATAAAATGCATGGCGATTGGTCTATCATCAAAGATAAAAACCAAAAAGTAATGGATTCATTAAATAATAAAATTAGTGAAATTGAAGCCTTAATGAATGATACGGATAAAGATGGAGTTCCTAATTATTTAGACCAAGAAAACAACTCGATTTCAGGAGTTGCGGTAGATACAAAAGGAAAAATGATTGTTGATCTAAACAATAATAATATTTCTGATGAGTTAGAAAAATATATTGAACTTAAAACAAAAGAAAATAACAATAGTACTAATATAGACATTGCACAACGTTTCATTAATGATGGTTATGTTGCTACATATTTTGATACAGGTAAAGTTAAACCTACTAATGTCTCTACCCAAGGTATTGATTTTATTAGAAATTATTTGAAAAACAACCCAACTGAATCCATTAGCATTATAGGTCACGCAGATGGAATTGGAGCTAATGTTCATAACCTTAAACTTTCTAAAGATCGTGCTGAAGCAGTTAAATCTGTTTTAATTAAATTAGGTATTGATGCTTCAAGATTGACTGCAATTTCTTCTGAAGAAGATAAATCAGTAGGTGTAACGTCTGAAGAAGCTAGTAAAGTTTTTAGAAGAGTAACTTTTAAAGTAAAAAAATAATACACTAACTATATTAAACAATAGCCTCTGTTTTTAAAACAGAGGCTTTTTTATACCAAGAAAATGGAAGAAAGAGATTTAAAAGTTAAAGAACTAAGAAACGAGACTTTAGGCAAATTAACGGATGGAATTTCAGAGGAAGAGATATTTCAAAACATTACCCTCCGTCCTATTTTAAAATTTCAAAATAACTTATTAATTGAACTATTTATTTCTTATGCCACAAAGAATAAAAATGTATTTTTTGCTTTATCTATAGAAAAAAAATATAGTTATATTGATAATGTAACAATAGCAGATATAGCATTTAGAAACCAACTTATTGGAGTTATTGTTGGCTTGTTTTCGATAGAAGAGTATATAGAATATACAAAAAAATCTTCCAAATACAATAAGCGTATAATTACGATGCTTATAGAAAGATGGAAGAGTCAGTTGCAATTACTAGAAAAAAATCCCAACTAATTTTAGTAATCTGTATCCTCTTTTTCTTCTATAGGTTTTACAGTTGTAGGATTAGTATTAGTTGCTCTTATTTCGGTATGGCGAATTTCACCACCTGTAGTACCCGTTTGTTGTGCTAAGAAAACTCCTATTATTGCTATTGTCATTGCAAGAAAAGAGATTAACGGCGCCTTAATATGATTTTTTATATTTAAATACCACCCTAGAATTGAAACCACACCTAAAATATACAATACAATTGCAAGTTTTTCAGCCATTTCTTCATGTTCATGGATAATTTGTTTTCCAATATTTGGAAAATTTTCCACCATTTCTTCAGCACCATCACCAGTCGCCATACTTACTGCAGCAAAGATTGCACTAACAATAAACAATCCATAAGCAGTATTTATTACAGTTCTATTTTTAAGTAGAACTCCAATAATTAAAATACCTAAACCCAAAATAATTCCAATAATTGGGAAGTGGTTTACCACCATATGTAAGTGAGCTTCGTTCATGATTTCTATATTTAATGTTTCAATCAAAGTTACCCCTTTTATTAAGAAAAGTATGTATATAATAAGTTAATTTATATATAACATTAATGTAGTTCCTTTATTCTCTTCACTAGTAATAGCAAGGTCTATGTTTAAGACATCGCATAATCGTTTTGCTATAGAAAGGCCAAGACCTATTCCTTCTATTTCGGGGTGATTGTTAGTATAAGTTGTTCTGTAAAAAGAATTAAATACTTTTTCAATTTCATCTTTTGCAATACCTATTCCTTCATCTGAAATTTTTAGTATTGTTTTAGAATCTAAAGTTTCCATATCAATTTTTATAATTCCGTTTGCTTTAGAATATTTGATAGCATTTGAAATAAAATTTTGAAGAACTATTGTAAGTAAGTATTTATCGGTATTTATAAAAAATATATTTTCAGTATTTTGGGAAATTGAAACTTGCCGTTCCAGAATTTTATCAGTAAAATGAAATAAAGTTTCATTCACTATTTCATTAAGTTTTTGCTTTTCAATTCGTAAAAATAGCTTTTGATTTTCTAATCGAGCTAATAGCAGTAGTTGGTCTACCAAATTATTCATTCGATCTACTTCAGAAATGCAAAAATTCACTTTTTGTTGGTATTCTTCTGTATTTCTAGGTTTTCTAATTAACACCTCTAGAGTTCCTTTTATAACGGCTAATGGAGTGCGTAATTCATGCGAAGCATCCGAGGTAAATTGTTTTTCCCTATCAATAGTATTTGCAATTCGGTCTAATAAATTATTTACAGTTTCAGAAAGAATATATAACTCATCTTTGTTTTTAGGTAACGGAATACGAGTTTTTAGATTGTTGTTATTAATAGAATCGGATACAGCAATTATAGAATTAATTGGTTTGATGCTTCGTCCAGCAATGAATTGTGCTATAAAAAATAATAAGACTAAAACAAAAGGAAATAAAATGTATAAAATAGTACTTAGTTTTTCTAGAATTGCAGTTTCTTCATCTATTGAAACAGCAACCATTAAATAACCATCTAACTTTCTTTCATAAAATAAAGGAACTTGAATTTGTCGGATACTATTACCAGAAAATTTAAAATTGGTTATTTTTTCAATTTGAAGTTTCTTTTCAAATAATAATTCTTTATTTTTTAGATTGGCAGATTTTTCTATTACATTACCCCCCGGATCGCTTATTTGCAAATAAACAGGATCTACAAATACTTCATTATGTTCTCTATTTTCCCATTCTTCGTGGTTAATTAATTCTAATTCTTCATCATCTTCATCATCTTCATCATGACTTAACTTTTTCTGATATTCTTTAACTTCCGTTTTTAAGTGGTCGTTTATATGAGTGTTAACGGTGATTGAAACAATAGTATAAATGGAAAAAAACACTACAGAAATTAATAATGCTGCAGATATTATATAGTAAAAGGCAATTCGGTTTTTTAAAGATAAATTATTCATAATTAAATATCATTAGCTATATACCCAACACCTCGAATAGTTTTTACACAATCGTTGTCTTTGTTAATATTCAGTTTTTTTCTAATGGAATTCATAAAAACATCAATAACACCAGTGTCGTATTCGAAATAAATATTCCAAACCTTTTCTATGATTTCGGTTCGAGTGCAAACTCTGCCTTTGTTTTTTACTAAATAAGTAAATAGTTCATATTCTCTTTGGGTGAAGGAAACTATTTTGCCATCACAAAGCACTTCATGTTTTGCAAGATCAATTTTGATGTTTCCTAAAGTAAGTATTTCCTCAGAAGCACTATTTCTAAAATGTATTTTTATACGTTCTAATAATTCTTCGAAACTGAAAGGTTTCTTAATATAATCATTCGCTCCTTCTTTTAGTCCTTCAATGGTTTCTTGAATGGTATCGCGAGCTGTTAAAAACAAAATGGGAACTATTTTGTTTTTTTCTCTAATTTTCTTGCATACTTCAATCCCAGGCATTTTTGGCAACATCCAATCAAGTAATATTAAATCTGCCCCAGAGTTTAGAGCTAACTCTAATCCGGTAAGTCCATTATTAGCAACAACAATATCGTATCCTTCTTCTTCCAAACCTTGGGTTAAAAAATTAGAAATTCCTATTTCATCTTCTATAATTAGTATTTTTGACATAATTTTTTACTTATAAAACAAATTTAAAATTAAAGGTAACAATATTAGCTTTCAAACCATCATTTCTTTTGTAATTATTATACCGAAAGTCAATTGTTTTTAATCCGAAGCCAAAAAGTTTAAAATTAGTAAAAAGATCTAAGTAAGTAGCACCAAATCCATATTGATTACTATAAAATTTAGACAAATCGTAATCGGAAGTATAAAATATCTCGGTAGATAGATGTTGTTCAAAAGGGGCAAAATATTTAGAAGCATTCTGAACATAATAACGATACATAGGATAAACCGTGTACTTATCGTTTATTTTAATTGGAATTTCAACATTAAACGTTTGGGCGTTAATACCCCAATCGTCTGTATAATAGCGGTAATAAGTTCTTAACTTAAATCTTTCGTTTATGTAGTAATTGGATCTAATTCCAATAGGAAATTTCACTCTTGTACCAGGTAATCTTTCAATATCATCGGCTAATCGATAAACGCCAACATTGGAAGAAGATTCATAATTAGAAATATATTGCTTCTGTCCTATATAATAATTAGCTACATCTGCAAAATAAATTCTTTGGTAGGTTGTAGATAACAATCCTTCTTGTCGTAATAAATCGAAGAATAGTGAAAACTGTAATTTTCGGGAAAGTATTTGCGAAAAGCTAAAGGAAAGCGAATAAGAATTTCTCTTCTCAATATCTAAAGTTGTAAATTTTATTGGTTTATATAAGGTACTAGAAGCGCCATTTTCATTCATTATAGTGACTCCAGCTAAATAGCCATTGTACTGAAATGTATTGCCATACTTAGCATATTCATGCAATTCCGTTGGGTAAATTGGCCTCCATTTATCTAAATAAATATTGGTTTTCAAACTCAACTCGGTATTTTTCTTATTGAATAATTTAGTGATGCCACCTCCAAATCCAAAGGAAGTGTAATCGTATTCATTGGAAACTGAAACATCAGCATTCCAAATAAGATTTCTATTGTTGCTACTGTGGCTGTAATTTCCACTCAAAGTTATCAATTGATCGGAAGCCGAAGCTCCTGAGGAAGCCAGCCAAGGAGTTCCAACTGGAGGGAAAGTTGTTGTAGTAGTAGAATGTCCAGAAGCTCCAGAACTAGTACTATTACTATTAAAAGGATTAATATTACTAGAAGAAGCCGAAGTATAAGCCGAAATTCCGGTATCAATAGTCAATACATCGTCGTCGTTCATTGGAACTGCAACAACAATATTGGTTGCAAAATCGGTCAATTTTTCAGATCCCATACCCCCAGAAACTGCCGAGTGGATTCCGTCTTGCTTGTAATAACTCATTAAAATATCCGCTTCAGTACTTTCTAAAACTACTTTTTTGAATTTTACAATGGTATCTTTTGTTTTTTCTTGCGAAAAAGAAACCAAAGAAATTAGTAAAATAAATAAGGTTAAGTTTTTTTTCATAAATTAATTGCAGCCACAGCCTCCACCTGATTTTCCTCCGTTAGCTCCAGCAGCGGCTTCTCTATAAACTTGAAAAGTAACTTCATATTTTTCAGAAGTCCTTGCTCCTAGTTTCATTTCTGGATCATTAATCAACTCTTTTTCATACTCTTTTACGGCTACGCAAGAAGTTATTGAAGCAGTAAATACTAATAATACTAAATACTTAATCATTTTTATATTTTTTTAAATCTATAGTATCTGACGAATAAACTTTCCCTTTATCGTCAACCATTATGCAACCAATTCCGGGTAATTTATTTACTAAAGCCATTCCTTTTTCTTTTCCTAATACAAAAATTCCTGTTGCTAGCGCATCTGCAACTTCGGTAGTTTTTGCAAAAACAGAAACGTTTACCAAGCCTTGTGCCGGATATCCTGTTCTAGTGTCAATAATATGAGAATATCGAATACCGTTAAAAACTACATATTTCTCATAACTTCCAGAGGTTTCTACTGCCGAATCTTCTAGCGGAAACATAGCAAAAATCTTGTTTTTATTCATAGGATTTTTTATTCCAACTTTCCATTGTTGTCCATTTGGTTGCTTTCCCCAAGTACTTATATCCCCAGAAACATTAATTATTCCAGAAACTACTCCTTTAGATTTCAATAAAATAGTTACCATATCAGCAATGTATCCCTGCCCTATACCTCCTAGTCCCAATTTCATTCCGGGTAATTTTAAGAAAATGGTACTATTCTTTTTATCTAAAACGACATTTTTATATCCAACTTTAGAAACCGATTCTTTTATGGCTGCTTCCGTTGGCATTTCTTTCATGCTACCATCAAATTTCCAAATTTTATCCATTGATGCGTAACTAATATCAAAAGCACCATCGGTTATCATTGAAATTTTTAAGGCTCTATCTACCAAATTATACAATTCATCTGAAACCTTAATCGGTTTTATTCCTGCATTTCTATTGATTTCAGATATCGGTGTAGCTGGAATCCAATCGGAAATTAAATTTTCAATGCGTCTTACTTCGGCTACCCCAATGTCAATATTTTTATTTACTTCTAGGGTATCTTTTCCTACCAAAGTAATCTCAAACGGACTTCCAAGTAAACTAAGAACTTTTTTGTGGATGACCTGAGCAGAAAGTGAGCATACACTTAAAATCAAAAATAAAAAAGCAATCTTTTTCATTTATTTTTATCTAATTCTTTAATTCGGTCGATATATTCGGATGCTTCTAAATCTAAATAGCCTAAAACACCTAGCACTTTTCCATCGCTATCTAATAGTAAAACTAAAGGATAGTTACCATCTTCATTGTATTTTTCTGCCAAGGCTAAATTTTGTTTTCGCAATACTTCTGGCAATTGATTGGCTTTTTTCTTAGGAAAATCTGCACGATATAAAACATAATTATCTTTTGCATATTTATTAAATTCAACCGATTGCCAAACATTTTTATCCAATTTTATACATGGCCCACACCAATCGGAACCTGAAAAAACCAAAACTATTCGTTTGTTTTGTGCTTTAGCATCTGTTTTGGCTTCTTCAAAATTAGTCTTCCATTGTTGTGCATTGGCAACAATAGAAATTAGTACGATAAATAAAGTAACTACTACTTGTTTATTCATGATTTAACAATTTTTGGAAGGCTAAAATTAAAAGGTATATTTTATCGTAAACCTAACGATAATAGCATATTTATAATACAAATTAATGTTAATATTATTGATTTTAAGAGAATCTTAATTTACGGACTTCTTCATTTTAAGAACACTATTTTTTATACATTTGTGAAAACCTATAAAAATGCTATTATTTCAAAAAAAATCTCCTTTTTATAACCTGGCTTTATTTTATATAATTACTGGTTTTATTACAAGAGTTGCACTGTTTTTTCACCCAATTACCCAAACAAGTTTCACTGTTGTTGATAGTATAAAAATATTTGTACTAGGATTAGTATCCGATGCTTTAGTATTTCTAGTTGCAAGCATATTACTATGGTTGTATTTATTATTTTTATCCAATTCTAAATTTGATAAACCCTGGGGATATATTTTCTTTGGTTGCTTGGTTATACTGTTACTATATGCCATTTCTGGAAAATCAATACTGCATGAATATGGCGGTTCGTTGCCAGAAATCGGAATTTTCTTCATTGCTTTAAAAACAATATTATTCGGATTATTATTATTCTTGCCTAAATACAGAAGCAAAATTAGATTTGCTTTGTTTTCCATCACAATATTTATTTTTGTTTTGGTAATAGTACAAAATGCTGTAAGTGAATTCTACTTTTGGAATGAATTTGGGGTTCGTTACAACTTTATTGCTGTAGATTATTTGGTTTACACCAATACCGTAATCGGAAATATTATGGAATCCTATCCTGTAATTCCTTTGTTTATAGTAGTTGGACTTGTATCTTTAATTGCAACAATTATTATTATAAAAAGATCAAGCAATTATTTGAAGCATCTTCCAAAAGGGATAGATAAAATTAAGAATTTCGGACTTTACGCTTTTTTATTTGTAATGTCTTTATTTATAATTCCAGCGGTTGCTAAACTGCAAAATTCGACTAATGTGTTTGCCAATGAATTACAAGCAAATGGACTTTACAGTTTCTATTTGGCGTTTATAAATAGTGAATTGGATTACAATAAATTCTACAAAACCCTTCCCGAAAAAGAGTCTTTTGAAATACTGCAAAAACAAATTCGAGGAATTGAAAATGATAGCCCTTTAAGACAAATAAATAGTGCTGCTGCCGAAAACCATAAAAATGTAGTGCTAATAACTATTGAGAGTTACAGTGCCGATTTCTTAAAGGCTTATGGAAACGATCAAAAAATCACCCCTTTTATAGATTCCTTAGCTACCCAAAGTTTGATGTTTACTAATCTGTATGCTGTTGGAAATCGCACCATTCGTGGGTTAGAAGCCGTTACTTTGTGCTTTCCTCCTACTGCTGGTGAAAGCGTGGTTAAACGGGTAGATAATAAAAATAAATTTTCAACTGGAAGTATTTTCAAACAAAGAGGTTATGCCACTAAATTCTTGTTTGGTGGCGATACTTATTTTGATAATATGGGCGATTTCTTTTCTGGAAATGGCTATGATATTGTAGACAAAAAAGCATTCCAACCCAATGAAATATCTTTTGCAAACATTTGGGGTGTATGTGATGAAGATATGGCCAATAAAGCAATTCAGGTGATGAACCAAGAAGCAAGTACGGGCAAACCCTTCTTTAACCATTGGATGACCGTTAGCAACCATAGACCTTTTACCTATCCTGATGAAAAAATTGACATTGATGCGCATGCAAAATCTCGTGAAGGTGGCGTAAAATATACAGATTATGCGCTTAGAAAATTCTTTGCTATGGCAGAAAAACAAACTTGGTTTAAAAATACGGTATTCGTAATTATAGCCGACCATTGTGCTTCTAGTTCTGGTAAAACCGAACTTCCAGCAGATAAATACAGAATTCCAGCTATGATATATGCTCCAGGATTTATTGCGCCTAAACGGTATACTAATTTGATGTCACAAATTGATGTAATGCCAACTTTATTTGGTTTGTTGAATTTTAAATATGCAAGTAAATTCTATGGGCAAGACGTTCTTAAACCCGATTATAAACCTCGTGCTCTAATTGCAACTTACCAAGATTTAGGTTTGATAAAAGACAATATATTGACAATTATTTCTCCAGTTAAAAAGGCAAAACAGTTCCAATTGATTTTACAACCAAAAGAAAAAATAGAATCGGATTTTCAATTGTATTACGAACAAAAACCTTTAGCAAATGAACGAACCGATTTACTAAATGAAACTATTTCGTATTATCAAACAGCCTCCTATTTACTAAAGAAAAAGAAATACCAGAGGTGAAACTATTTTTTTTTATACTTCTGTTTAATTTAGAAAATTACAGTGATAAAAATATTATTAATACATTTGGCTAAAAAAATGGAACTACTTAAAAATTGGCATGCACAACATAAAGACTCCTTAAGCTTTGGTAGCAAAGTAGCAGATTCTGTTGCGAAAGGAATGGGCTCTTGGTCTTTTATTATTATCCAAACTATTTTAGTAGCTATTTGGATGGGCTTGAATTTATTAGCCTATGTTTCGCATTGGGATCCCTACCCATTTATTTTACTAAATCTTTTGTTTTCTACTCAAGCTGCCTATGCGGCTCCTATTATTATGATGGCGCAAAACCGTCAAAACGAAAGAGATCGCATACAGGCTCAAGCCGATTACAAAACCAATATTGATGCAAAGATTGAAATTGAAGCGCTTGCCATCAAACTCAATTCTATGGAAGTAGATAAGTTGGATAAAATTATTAAAATATTGGAAGAAATGGAGAAAAAAAAGTAAATAATTATCTATTATTTAACGAGCATTGTTTAAATAATGAGGTTTACAACATTCCATTATATTTTCTAATAAACCATTCACAAGCAAGTGTTATCACAATAAGAACCAACAACCAATACCAATCAATTAAGGGAGTTTTTTGCACAACAGCTTTCTGTACCGCTTTATAATCGGGATTTTCAAGCAATACTTTAATTAGTGCATCCACTTGATTTGGAACATATACTGCACCTTTGGTTTGGGAGGCTAATTGTTTGAGTTTTGCTACATCAGGATTTACAAATTGTTTTTCAATATCAAAATCAATTACTTCAAAATTACTGGAATAACTAGCATTGGAATTCAATTCTTTTACCGAAAACGAATAATTTCCTGGTGCCAATCCGTCAAGGTTTACTTTAAAATTAGAAGTGGTTTTTAATAAATCGTATTTCTTAACTTGCTTGGTTTTAGTATTAGTTACGGCTATGGTTAAACGTGCTTTTTCATCTAATTCATAATTCTTATTGAAATATTGTGCTGTTATTTCCAGAGCATCTCCCGAATTATAAAATCGTTCGTGGTTTACAATTAACGATTTCTTAGAATCATTGGAAGCCAAAAATTGAATGGTTTTATCTATGAAAACATCAAATGCTTCAAAAGATTTTTTGCTTACAAAACTTTCAGCACGCCATTTCCAGATGTTTTCACCAAATAAATAGGCATTACGTTTGGCAGCAGTGTCCGTAAATGCTAGTAATGGGGCTTTGGTAGCAACGTTTCTAATACTAGAAGTAAGCAATACCGAAACATTAGGCTTGGCAGAAATAGTTCCGTATGGATTTTCCAATGGTGGGAAATTTTCAAAATCAATATTTTCGGTAGCAAACACATTAAAATCACTATTGAAATTGGCTAAATAATCTTCTTTTTGGGAAGACATTTTAAATTCAAAGTCTACTTGTTGTTGGTTCAAGAATCCAAAGTCAGTTTTATTTCCTGTAATAATAAAGGTATTTATTTTAAGATTTTTATTGGCTTCCAATACCGACTTGAATTCGGCAGTTGGTTGGTATAAAATTAAAACATTATAATTATTTAAACTATTGATTTTATTTGGTTTAAGTATGGTTACCTTTCGTTGCGCATTAGTTTCAATAGCGCGTTTTAAAGCACCTAAATCGGGATGATTAATTGCAGAAATTAAAGCGATTTCCGATTTTTGATCGATAACTTCTACAGCAAATTTCTTAGAATTATTATAGGAATTTTTTTCTGTTTCTGAAGAAGAAATTTTAGCATTATAAATTTGCAATCCCGATTTATCTGCGGGTAATAATACATTAATTACTTCCGATTTTTTAGACGGAGAAAAGGAAATGTTTTGAGTTGTAAGTACTTCGTTTCCTTGGGTAATCGAAAATTTAGCCTTTACCGATTTAGTTCCTGCATATTGCAAAAATACTTCCACTGGAAATTTATTTTTATGGAAGGCATATTTATTAACGTTAATCGTATTGATTTTCAAATCCAAATAAGTAGTGGTATCACCTACTACTAAAGGATAGACTTTATTAGTAGCATCAAAACTAAAAACATAATCCGATCCTGTGGTTTGATTTCCATCGGTAATTAATACCGTTGGAAAAGAACGATTTTTATAAATGCTTTTTAAATTTTCTGCTATGGCATCCAAATTGGTTTGTTTTCCTTTAAAATCAAAGGCTTCCGCTGATTGAAATTCGGAGTCAAAACGGTAGGTTTGAACATCAAACTTATTCTTTAAATCGGAATTAGAATTTAGTTTTTCATAAACTTCTTGCGTAACTTGATTCGCTTTTAAATCTATAATAGAACTAGAATTATCTACTACAATTGGCAAAGGCGTTTTTATAGTTTCATAAGTACTTCTGCTTACAATTGGGTTTATCAATAGTAACAATAATCCGAAAACAGTTAGAAAACGCAAAAAAGCCAATAGCTTTGTAGTATTGGACCTACTTTTGGCTTTAAAAAAATATTGAAAATAAGACAAACCACCAGCTATTACAACGGATAGAAGTACTAAAAGTATAGTGGAATTGTTCATGTGTAGTATTCTAAATAAAAATCTTTAGTTGAAAACTCAATATTAGGTAAGCATTCCTCCGCAAACGTTCATCACTTGCCCAGAAACATAAGCACTCATATCGGAAGCAAAGAAAAGACAAGCATTAGCAACGTCTTCGGGAGTTCCACCACGTTTTAACGGAATAGAATCTCTCCATCCTTGCACCACATCTTCATTTAATTTGGCAGTCATTTCGGTTTCAATAAATCCTGGTGCAATAGCATTACAACGAATGTTTCTAGATCCTAATTCTAAAGCAATAGATTTAGTAAAACCTATCATTCCAGCTTTAGACGCAGCATAGTTCGACTGTCCTGCATTACCCTTCACTCCTACCACACTACTCATGTTTACGATAGAACCTTTACGGTTTTTAAGCATTATTTTTTGTACCGCTTTAGTCATATTAAAAACCGACTTCAAGTTGATTTCAATTACTTTATCAAAATCCTCTTCGCTCATTCGCATTAGCAAATTGTCTTTGGTAACCCCTGCATTGTTAATCAATACATCTACAGTTCCAAATTCGGCCAAGACATCGTCTACTAATTTTTGAGCTTCATTAAAATCAGCAGCATTTGATTTATATCCTTTTGCTTTAATTCCTAAAGCATTCAATTCGTTTTCTAAAACTAAAGCAGATTCTGCAGAAGCACTATAGGTAAATGCAATATTAGCACCGTGTTGCGCAAATACTTTTGCAATTCCACTTCCAATTCCACGGCTAGCTCCAGTAATAATAGTAACTTTTCCTTCCAATAATTTCATATCAATAATAGTATTTATTTGTTTATTGCGTTGCAAATATAAGAAATACAAATTAAGAAGTTAAGGTCGTTTCTAGCTAATTTTATATTAAAAAGGTACTAATTTACCACAATATGTTTCTAATATGATATGTACTATTTTATAAGTATAGATTAAATTTGAATAAAAATACCCAGCGTTACCTTATCCCATAATATTATATCCTCCATCTACATGGCGAATTTCTCCTGTAATTCTTCCGTTTGGTCGGAATAAATGGATTACTTCATTGGCCAAATCATCAGGTGTTGCATTGCCTAAAGGACTTAATTTATTGGCTGTATCAAAATCTTCTTGGTTTAATGTGGCAGTTCCGGCTTTGCTTCCCATGTATGGAGAAAATCGAATAGCATTTACACGGGTACCATTTTTTCTACCTAATTCATCTGCTAATTCAATAGTGATTCGCTCTAAAGCCGCCTTAGCAATGCTCATATTTCGATACGGATGGAAAGTAACTTTTGCAGCAGCAATATAACTTAACGAACAAATAGAAGATCCAGGTTGTATAATATTGTACTTGTATAAGTAATGTGCAATTCGGATAAGAGAAAATGCAGAAACTTCCATTGTATCACAAAACTCCTCTTTAGTAACTTCCAAAAGTGGTTTTACTTCTTTTTTTCGGATTGTTTTATCCATTGCAATAGTATGCAAAAATCCGTCTAATTTTATGTTTTTTTCTTTTAACTTTTGAGCGAAGGAATCTATATTGGCATCTAAAGTAACATCCAAAATTTCAGTGGAAACAGTACCTAATTCATTTTGAACGGATTGTTTAAAATCTTCAAAGTTTTTATTCAAAAACTGGGTTGCTTTTTCGGATAAATTGGTGTGGAATTCACTTACTCCAAGTCCGGTGCAAACCACCTTACCCCCATTTTGAATTATTTTTTTGGCAACAAACATTGCTAAAGAATTTTGATCGGCTATTCCTGTAATTAAAAAAGTTTTATTTGTAAACATTGTAATTTATTTTTTATTTGTTAAATGATTTTACCACTTGTATAATGCGGTTCCCCAGGTCCAACCAGCTCCTACTGCGGCAAAGAGAAGAATATCTCCGGTTTTGAATTCTTTATTTCGGTGTACTTCATCTAAAATAATTGGCACCGTGCCGCCCGAAGTATTAGCATAACGATCCATATTAGTTTTTACTTTTTCAAAAGGAAGATTTACTTTTTCGGCAATTTCTTTCAATATTCGAATGCTCGGTTGGTGTGGCAACATAAAATCGACCGCATCAATTGTTAGGTTGTTTTTTGCTAAGATTTCATTGATACTAATAGGAACTACTTTGGTAGCAGTATCGTAAACTTCTTTGCCATTCATTTTAAAATAGTGCATTTTATTGGCAACAGTTTGTGCTGATGCAGGGTTTTCAGAACCTCCAGCAAGAACCGTAAAATGTTCTTTTCCTTCACCATCCGAATGCAAATTAAAATCGATAAAACCTTTATCTTGTTTGGTGGCTGAAAGCACTAAGGCTCCTGCTCCATCTCCAAAGAAAACTGCATCCCTTCTTTCCCAATCAATAATACCCGAGAAGGTATCGGCACCAATAACCAAAACGTTTTTGTACATGCCTGTTTTTACAAACTGTACACCAATTGCAATGCTAAACAAAGCACCGGAACAAACTGCCGAAACATCAAATGCTACTGCTTTGTGGGCTTTTAATTTGTCTTGAACAAAGCACGCACAGGATGGTGCTGGCCTATCAGGAGTAGTTGTGGCTACAATAATTAAATCAATATCATCAACTTTTAAATTAGCATTTTCAATTGCTTTTAATCCCGCTTTATATGCCAGATCACTCGTTACTTCACCGGTAGAAATTCTTCTTTCTTTGATGCCAAGTTTGGAGTATATCCATTCATCGGAAGAACCAATTGCATCAAAATAATCATTTTTAACCACATTTTCAGGAGCATAAGAACCTGTTCCTTTTATATAAACATTGTCCATAATTCAAATATTAAATACAAATTTATTTTAATAAATCTATAAAGTATTTGAGTTACATGGATATTTGATAATTTTTATGAATTTCGTATTCTAAGATATTTTAAATATTAATATGATAATTTTAAACAAAAAAAAACCTACGAAATTGTAGGGCTTAAATTAATTGATTTATGAAAATGAATTATTTTCTAAAAAACACTATAGCCAAAGTAACCGCTACTTGTCCTATCCAAAAAATAAACATCCATTTAATTATTTCTGCTTTTGTATCCGATATTTTAACATCTAATTTCAATAAATCTTCTTTGTTAGCCAGTCTATCTATTTCCTTTTCCAAAGATTTTTCAACATGACTTTCCACATACTCTGTAAGCGCTTTGGCTTCTTTGTCGCCAAGCTTTATTTTGAGAATGTTATACATTTCTATACTAGTTATATTGCTCATGAAAGTATAATTTAAACAAAAATAAAAAAAAAATATTTCAAATATTTCAAAATTAACAAAAAAAAGCCCTACTAAACAGTAGAGCTTCTTAACTATTTGAAAAGATATTTAACTATCCTAAAACTTCTTTTACCTTTTTACCAATTTCTGCAGGAGAATCCACAACGTGAATACCACATTCTCTCATGATACGTTTTTTAGCTTCTGCAGTATCGTCGGCACCACCAACAATCGCACCAGCATGCCCCATTGTACGTCCTTTAGGAGCAGTTTCACCAGCAATAAAACCAATTACTGGTTTACGGTTACCATCGGCTTTAATCCATTTAGCAGCATCTGCTTCTAGTTGACCACCAATTTCACCAATCATAACGATACAATTAGTTTCTGGATCGTTCATTAATAATTCTACTGCTTCTTTCGTAGTAGTTCCAATAATTGGATCTCCACCAATACCAATTGCAGTAGTAATTCCTAAACCTTGTTTTACAACTTGGTCTGCAGCTTCGTATGTTAATGTTCCTGATTTAGAAACAATTCCAACTGTTCCTTTTTCGAAAACAAAACCTGGCATAATTCCAACTTTAGCTTCTCCTGGTGTAATTACTCCTGGGCAGTTAGGTCCTATTAATCTACATTCTCTATCTTTAATATAAGCATATGCTTTAATCATATCGGCAACTGGAATACCTTCAGTAATACAGATGATTACTTTAATACCTGCATCGGCAGCTTCCATAATTGCATCAGCAGCAAAAGCTGGTGGAACAAAAATTATAGTAGTATCGGCGCCTGCTTTTTCAACAGCATCTTTAACGGTATTAAAAACAGGATGGTCTAAGTGTGTAGAACCGCCTTTTCCTGGTGTTACACCACCTACTACGTTAGTTCCATATTCAATCATTTGCTGTGCATGGAAAGTTCCTTCGCTTCCAGTAAATCCTTGAACTATTATTTTTGAATCTTTATTAACTAAAACGCTCATGATATGTAAATTATATTGTTTTTAATTTTTCGTGTTGCAAAAGTATAAAATAGTAATTAGTAATTAGCCATTAGTAATTAGTTTTTTAACTAAATCTTGCTAAATTTCTATATATGTTTTTAATTGAATTGACTCATTTGGTATCCACGGTACAATTTATTGTCTTTGACTTCCCAAATCACAAAAAAATGAGCCAAAAGCATTTCTTCTCTTGGATTTTCAAATGTTTTAACAAAATGAGAATACCTAATAGAAACCATAGTTCCTTCTTCTATTACATGCGTTATTCGCATTTTGGAACGAACATAAGCTTTTTTTAAATCTAAAGTTAGATTTAAAACATCATTTCTATCCATTTGAACGAAACCTTTGCTACTATTCCATTCAATAATTAAATCCGGATGCAGAAATTCATTTACTTCCGATTGATTTAAAATCAAATCATTTTTATAGAAATCTAAAACTAATTCTTTTGGTGTCATTACTTAAGATTTTTTAATAGTTCTGGAATACGTTTGATATAAGCCAATTGTTTTAACTTTTCGCGAGATTCTTCAATGGGAGTTCCAAAATAAGATTTTCCGCCTTCTACTGATTTTGTAACTCCAGTTTGACCCAAAATTACTGCTTTAGCCCCAATTGTTATTCCACTTGTAGTTCCAACTTGTCCCCAAAGGGTAACTTCATCTTCTACAATTACACAACCTGCAATGCCAGTTTGGGCCGCAATAAGACATTTTTTTCCAATTATGGTATCGTGTCCTACATGTACTTGGTTGTCAATTTTTGTTCCTTCACCAATAGTTGTATCCCCTGTAGCCCCTTTATCGATAGTGCAAAGAGCTCCAATTCCTACATTATTTTCAATAACTACTCTTCCTCCTGAAAGAAGTTGGTCAAAACCTTCTACTCTCTTTTTATAATAAAAAGCATCGGCACCAAGAATAGTTCCTGCTTGAATAATTACGTTATCTCCAATTACACAATTATCATAAATAGAAACATTAGAATGAATAATACAATTGCTTCCAATAGTTACGTTATGCCCAATAAAACAATTGGGTTGAATTACAGTCCCTAGTCCTATTACTGCCGATGCGGAAACCGAAACATTAGCAGCAGTAAAAGGTCTAAAATGATTGGTAAGTTTGTTGAAATCTCTAAAAGGATCGTCTGAAATAAGTAATGCTTTTCCTTCTGGACAATCAACTTCTTTATTAATTAAAACTACGGTTGCAATAGATTGCAATGCTTTATCGTAGTATTTTGGATGGTCTACAAAAACTATATCACCGGCAGTAACCACATGAATTTCATTCATACCATCCACAGGGAAATCATCGGCACCAACATATTTGCAGCCAAGGATTGAAGCAATTTCTTTAAGCGTATGTGATTGTTTAAATTTCATTTACAAGAACTATTCTTTAACGCGTTCCATGTAATTTCCAGTAGCCGTATCAATTTTTATTTTATCTCCTTCATTAATAAATAAAGGAACGTTTACGGAAGCACCAGTTTCAACTTTAGCAGGTTTAGTTGCATTAGTTGCTGTATTACCTTTAACTCCTGGTTCTGCATAAGTAACTTCTAATACTATTGATGCAGGCATGTCCACCGAAATTGGCATGTCATTCTCTGTATTAATTTGAACCATTACTAATGTTCCTTCTTTTAATAAATCAGGAGCGTCTAGAATTTTCTTTTCTAAAGTAATTTGCTCATAAGACTCCGTATTCATAAAATGGAATTGATCTCCTTCAGCATATAAATACTGAAACGTTTGTGTTTCCACACGAATATCTTCTATTTTGTGTCCTGCAGAAAAAGTGTTATCCAAAACCTTTCCGTTAGTTAAACTTTTCAATTTGGTTCTTACGAAAGCAGGACCTTTTCCAGGTTTAACGTGAAGGAATTCAATTATTTTATAAATATCGTGATTGAATTTTATGCATAATCCGTTTCTAATATCTGATGTAGATGCCATTTTTATATTTGTTTAATTATTTGTTTAAAAGTTTATTGTTGTTTAAGATGGTTTAAGTTCAAACAATATTAAACTTTTAAACCACTTTAAACAATTTTCTAATACCCTCCTGAATATCCTTTCATGATACCACGAGAAGAATTACGAATAAAATCTAATATTTCATCACGCTCGGGAGATACTGCCATTTCACCTTCAATAATTCCAATTGCTTGGGATGTATTGTAGTTTTTTTGGTATAAAATTCTGTAAATATCTTGAATTTCTCTAATTTTTTCGGAAGTAAAACCTCTTCTTCTTAATCCAACCGAGTTAATACCTACGTAAGATAATGGCTCTTTTGCTGCTTTAGTATAAGGAGGAACGTCTTTACGAACTAAAGATCCGCCGGAAATCATTGCATGATCACCTACGTGAATAAATTGGTGCAAAGCAGCCAATCCGCCAATGATTGCATAATTCCCTACAATTACGTGACCAGCTAAAGCTACACCATTTACAATTATGGCATAATCACCAATATGGCAATCGTGAGCAATATGTGCCGTTGCCATGATTAGACAATTACTTCCAATTTTAGTTTGACCAGAAGCTATGGTTCCTCTGTTTATGGTAACGCATTCTCTAACTGTGGTGTTATCTCCAATAATTGCAAGAGAATCTTCTCCTCCAAATTTTAAATCTTGTGGCACTGCAGAAATTACAGCTCCTGGAAAAATATTACAATTTTTACCTATTCGAGCACCTTCCATGATAGTTACGTTAGAACCTATCCAAGTTCCCTCACCTATTTCTACATTATTATGAATGGTTGTAAAAGGTTCAATTACAACATTTTTAGCGATTTTAGCGCCTGGATGAACGTATGCTAGGGGTTGATTCATATATTTTTTGTTTATAGTTTGTGGTTAATAGATTATTGTTTAAGCAACAATAAACTAGAAACAATAAACTTTTTCTTATTGTTTTTTAGCAATTTGAGCCATCAATTCGGCTTCGGCAACTAATTTACCATTTGCGTAAGCATTGGCCTGCATGTGACAAATTCCTCTTCGAATAGGAGTAATTAAATCGCATTTAAATATTAAGGTATCGCCTGGCAATACTTTATGTTTGAATTTAACGTTATCAATTTTCATGAAATAAGTTAAATAATTCTCTGGATCTGGAACGGTACTCAAAACTAATATCCCACCCGATTGTGCCATTGCTTCTACAATTAAAACACCCGGCATTACTGGTGCATCAGGAAAATGACCCACAAAGAAATTTTCGTTCATGGTTACATTCTTCATTCCAACAACATGTGTAGTAGACATTTCTATGATTCTATCAATCAATAAAAATGGTGGTCTGTGTGGCAAGATATTCATAATTTGATGAATATCCATCAAAGGAGGCAAATTTAAATCATAAACGGGGATATGATTCTTTTGCTCAATTTTAATAATCTTCGCCATTTTTTTGGCAAACTGCGTGTTTACATAATGACCAGGTTTATTAGCAATTACTTTTCCTTTGATTCGTATGCCTATTAAAGCCAAATCGCCAATAACATCAAGTAATTTATGACGTGCTGCTTCGTTAGGATAATGCAAGGTAAGGTTATCTAAAATTCCGTTTTCTTTAACTGATATATGGTCTTTTCCGAATGCTTTTTTAAGATTCTCCATAGTTTCTGGCGAAATTTCTTTATCTACATAAACTATTGCATTATTTAAATCCCCCCCTTTTATTAATCCGTCATTTAATAAACTTTCTAATTCATGCAGGAAACTAAATGTTCTAGCATCGGATATTTCAGTTTTAAAATCAGCAATATTTTTAAGAGTTGCATTTTGAGTTCCTAATACTTTAGTACCAAAATCTACCATTGCAGTTACTTGATAATCCTCAGATGGCATAACAATAATTTCGCTTCCGGTAGCTTCATCTACAAAAGAGATCACTTCTTTTACTACATAATATTTACGTTCGGCATCTTGTTCTACAACTCCAACTTTTTCAATAGCCTCTACAAAGAATTTAGAAGATCCATCCATAATAGGTGGTTCAGATTCGTTTAATTCTATGATAACATTATCAACATCAAGACCTACAAATGCTGCCAAAACGTGCTCCGAAGTTTGAATTTTAACTCCTAGTTTTTCTAAGTTGGTTCCGCGTTGGGTATTTATTACATAGTTAGCATCGGCTTCTATAATAGGACTTCCTTCTAGATCCACTCTTACAAAAGTAAAACCGTTGTTAATTGGAGCTGGTTTAAAAGTCATTGTAACTTCTTTTCCAGTATGTAATCCAACACCTTTAAGTGAAATTTCACTTTGGATGGTTTTTTGCTTTACCATAATTTTTTAAACTATTTATTATATTTTTTATTCTAATTTCTTTTTTAATGCGTCTAAATCATTTACAATTTTAGGCAAGTTTCTAAAATGTACAAACGATTTACTAAAATCTCCATAATTAAATGCAGGGGATCCTTGTACAATTTCTCCATCTTTTAAGGATTTACCTATGCCTGATTGTGCTTGAATTCTCACATTATCGCCTATTATGATATGGCCCGCCACTCCAACTTGCCCACCAATCATGCAGTTTTTACCAATTTTGGTAGATCCTGCAACGCCTGTTTGAGCGGCAATTACGGTATTTTCTCCAATTTCTACATTGTGCGCAATTTGTATTTGATTGTCTAATTTCACTCCTTTTCTAATAATTGTAGATCCCATTGTGGCTCTATCAATAGTAGTGCAAGAACCAATTTCAACATCATCTTCTAAAATAACATTCCCAATTTGTGGGATTTTGCTGTAACTTCCATCCTCTAAGGGTGCAAATCCGAAACCATCAGAACCTACAATTGCACCCGAATGAATCACACAATTATTTCCTATTTCTGTTTCGGAATAAATTCGAACGCCTGCAAAGAAAATGCAATTATCTCCAATGATAACATTATCTCCAATAAAGGTATTTGGGTAAATTTTTACATTATTACCAATTTTAACATTCTTTCCTACATAACAAAAACTACCTAAATACAAGTCTTCTCCATAGGTTGCATTTTCTGAAAGTATCGATGGTTGCTCAATTCCAGATTTCATCAATTTAACTTGATTGTAGTATTCTAAAAGTTTGGAAAAAGATTGGTAGGCATCTTCTACTTTTATTAAAGTAGTTGAAATAGGTAGCTCTGGCTCAAAACTTTTGTTAACAATAGTAATGGTTGCCTGAGTAGTATAGATATAATTTTGGTATTTTGGATTCGACAAAAATGTAAGAGAGCCTAGTGACCCTTCTTCAATTTTTGCCAATTTATAAACTTCTGCATTAGGGTTACCCACTATTTCTCCGTCTAATATCCCTGCAATTTGTTCTGCTGTAAATTTCATTTACTTAAATTATATTTTCCATCTAAATTTGATAGAACTGGTATTGTTTTTCTTTTCCTGCAAAATTGCTCCTTACCTAGCTGCAAAAATATAAAATTAAATTTAAACACTAGGTATCTAATAACACTTTTGGAAAACAGATGAAATATTTGGTAACTGCTTTAGAAAGAGCTCTTACCTGTAATTGATCAGAAGAATCTACTAAATTTTCAACGGTGCCATCCTTTTTCAAGATACTTATTGGTTCACTTTCTTTATTATAGGCTTGGTTTTTTAGTTTTCCTTTAAAAACAAAATAGGCGGCTTCTTTGTCGGAAATAGTATACAAAGCCATTAATTTATTTTTATAATCTGCTAATTTTTCAGTATCGGCTTTTTCATCCAACAGAATTATCTTTAATAAATCGCGATTAATAATCATTTTACTTAAAGAACTTAATACAAAATCCGAATGAAATTGCCACGATTTTATTGCACCCAAAACATCATAATCGTCAAGCAATGCAAAGATTCGCAATACATCTTCATCAAATGAAACCATTGTTATTTTATTATTTAAAAAGAACGAAAGTGGCTCGCTGCAATGTAAATCAATTCCTTTTTGAGTTAACTCTTTGGCTCTTTTTAAAATTTTAGTTAGTGTCATTTCAGCAACTACCGAAGTCTTGTGAAGATAGGCTTGCCAATACATTAACCTTCTGGATACCAAGAATTTTTCTACCGAATAAATTCCTTTTTCTTCTACCACTAATATATCGTTTTGTACATTCATCATTTGAATCAATCGATCGCTGTTGATGTTTCCTTCGGCAACTCCACTGTAAAAACTATCCCGTTTTAGATAATCCATCCTGTCCATATCTAGTTGACTAGAAATTAATTGCAGCATAAATTTTCTGTGGTATTCTCCTTTAAAAATTTGAATGGCTAAATCTAATTTTCCTTCAAATTCTTTGTTCAAAGCATTCATAAATTTTAGGGAAATTTCTTCGTGATTTACTTCTTCTACAATGCTGTGTTCCATTGCATGACTATAGGGTCCATGGCCAATATCATGTAATAATATGGCAACATAAAGTGCGTTTTCTTCTTCGTTGGAAATTACAATACCTTTAAAACGTAATGTTTGTACTGCTTTTTGCATAATA
Organism: Flavobacteriaceae bacterium; assembly: GCA_947452415.1. Taxonomy (GTDB): domain Bacteria; phylum Bacteroidota; class Bacteroidia; order Flavobacteriales; family Flavobacteriaceae; genus Flavobacterium. The sequence goes on along the minus strand of CANGCT010000003.1, from coordinate 19,975 downwards.
TGCATGCATCCTAAAGCATGATGAAACCTAGTGTGGTGTGCACCGGGATAAACCAAATACGACATTCCCATTTGGGAAATTCGCCGTAAACGCTGGAAATAAGAATGTTGTATTAAATCGTAAATTAAAGTATTGGGAATGGTAATAAAACCATAAATAGGGTCGTTAAAAATCTTAAGTTTATTAGTAGCACTCACAAAGTAACTATTTTAGTTTACACAAATATAGTCATTTTTTAAAAAATAAAAAAACGAGGGATTATAATGAAAAGTAAACTTTTGTAGAATAGAAATAAAATATTTAATCTATTGCAATAGCATTAAGTAATAACTGTGCTGTTGCTTCATTAGTTGCCAACGGAACATTATGAACATCGCAAACTCTAATTAGCATATTGATATCCACCTCGTGAGGATGGTTAGACATTGGGTCTTTAAAAAATAAAACCATTTTTGTTTTACCTTCTGCTACTCTTGCGGCAATTTGAGCATCACCACCTAGTGGACCAGAAAGCATTTTTTTTATTTTAAATCCTCCTGCCTCTGCTCTACTGCCTGTGGTTCCTGTTGCAATTAATTTTATATTTTCTTGCAACAATAGTTCTTTATTATTATTTAAAAACTGAACCATATCGGCTTTTTTTCCATCGTGGGCTATTATTGCAATTTCCATAAGTCAGTTTATGCTTTAAAACAAAGTTTTTTTAGTACTACTTTGTAAAATTAAAAAAAAACCTGACTAGAAAATCAGGTTTTTAAAGTTATTTATTCATCACATGGTAAGCAATTAAACCATCTATTGGTCTTCGTAGTACATTACCAACTTTTATATTGTGTTTGGATAAGATTTCAATTAATTCTTCTTTTAGATAAAAAGCTATAGAACCAACAAAATGAACTGGAATTTGTGTGCAATTATCAAACTGTTTTATATAATTTTCAACAAAATCTTCTAATTCAGAATAAATATATTTTTTACAAAATTCAGTGTCTTTGTGTTTAATTAAAAACTTAGCAAATGTTGCCAAATATGCATTTGGGTTAGGTTCTTTATAAAGATTATTTTTAACATAATCTGCTTCTAAATTATATTCTTCTTCAAATTCAGAAGCTAAATCCTTGGGCATTTTATTAAAATAATAACCACGCAATAAATGACGTCCAAAACGATTGCCAGAACAATCATCCATAGCGATATATCCTAGTGATTGCACTTTTTGATGTAACACTTTTCCGTCAAAGTAACTACAATTAGAACCAGTTCCTAGAATGCAAACAATTGCTTTTTCATCTTTTGGTGTGGTAGCATATACTGCCGCATAAGTATCTTCATGCACTGCAATTGCAGCACTGGAAAAATATTCTTGAAAAACTAAACTAAGAAAATCTTTCATTCTATCCGTTCCACATCCTGCTCCGTAAAAGAATAGGTGTGTTGCCTTTTCTTTATTGTGAGAGATGTCAAATTTATCTTCCAAACGGGAGATAATTTCTTCTTTATCTAATACTTCTGGGTTTAATCCAAGTGTTTGGGTAGTAAAAAGCACTTTGCCATTTTCATCTATAGCAATCCAATCGGCCTTGGTAGAGCCGCTATCGACTAATAATTTCATCGGTTTGTTTGGTATTTTGGGTTAATAAAAAACCCGCCACAAATAAAATAACGGGATTTTTTTTACTATTATAAGCTAGAAATATGTACTGATAAATCAATTAATTTACTAGAATATCCATACTCATTATCGTACCAAGAAATAATTTTGAAAAAAGTAGAATTTAATCCAATTCCAGCTTTAGCATCAATAATAGAAGTTCTAGAATCAGAAACAAAATCTTGAGAAACAACATCATCTTCAGTATATCCTAAAATACCTTTTAATTCATTTTCGGATGCTTTTTTAAGCACTGCCATAATTTCTTCGTAAGAAGTTTCTTTAGAAACTTTAACTGTTAAATCTACTGCAGAAACGTCGGCTGTAGGAACACGCATTGACATACCAGTTAGTTTTCCATTTAATTCAGGAATTACTTTCCCTACTGCTTTTGCAGCACCTGTAGATGATGGAATCATATTTAACAAAGCAGATCTTCCTCCACGGAAATCTTTACGAGACGGACCATCAACGGTTAATTGCGTTGCTGTTGTAGCGTGAACAGTAGTCATTAAAGCTTCTACAATTCCAAAATTATCGTGAATTACTTTAGCTAATGGAGCTAAACAGTTTGTAGTACAAGATGCGTTAGAAACTATAGTGTTTGCAGCAGTAGCTTTAGTATGGTTTACTCCCATTACAAACATTGGAGCATCTGCAGATGGAGCAGAAATCACCACTTTTTTTGCACCACCTTTAATGTGAGCTTGAGCGGTTTCTAAAGTTGTGAAGATGCCTGTACATTCTGCAACTACATCAACACCTACTTCATCCCATTTTAAAGTAGAAGGATCTTTTTCGGCAGTAATTCGGATATGTTTATCGTTTACAAAAAGTTTTCCGTCTTTAACTTCTACTTTTCCAGCAAAACGTCCGTGAACTGAATCGTATTTCAATAAATAAGCCAAATGATCTACATCTAATAAATCGTTAATAGCTACAACTTCTACATTATCTCTATTGAACGATTCTCTAAATACGATTCTTCCAATTCTTCCAAATCCGTTAATTCCTAATTTTACTTTTGACATTTTGTATTTTGTTTATTGTTATTTTATTATTTTTTATTGTTTATTTATTTGTGGTTAATTGTTTTATGGTTTATAAGCTTGAGCAATAAACTACAAACACTTTTTAAGTTGTCATAATATCGGACACTCTAAGTAAATCTCTATCTATTTCAGAATGTCCTTTAATAGCTTGTTCTAAAGGAGTTAATGCTACCTTATCGTTTAGCATTCCAACCATATAATTGGATTTCCCTTCTAAAATAGATTCTACTGCTTTTACACCAAGTCTACTAGCAAGAACTCTGTCAAAGCAAGAAGGAGATCCTCCACGTTGCATGTGACCTAAAACTGAAACTCGAATGTCGTATTCTGGAAAATTTTCTTCTATGTAATCTTTTAGTTCGAATACATTTTTACCAATTTTATCTCCTTCTGCAATTACTACAATACTAGATGATTTTCCAGAAGCTTTACTTTTGCGCAAAGATTCTAAAAGACGATCTAATCCTAAATTTTCTTCTGGAATAAGAATTTCTTCTGCGCCAGCTCCAATACCTGCATTAAGTGCAATATGCCCAGCATCTCTTCCCATAACTTCAACTAAAAAAAGTCTATTATGAGAACTTGCAGTATCGCGTATTTTATCTATACATTCTACTACAGTATTTAATGCTGTGTCAAAACCTAATGTATGGCTTGTGCCATAAATATCATTATCAATAGTTCCTGGAATTCCTATTACGGGAAAACCGTATTCACTATTAAAAATTTCAGCTCCTGTAAAACTACCGTCTCCCCCAATAACAACAAAAGCTTGAATTCCAGCTGCAGTCAAACTGTCAAAAGCTTTTTTTCGACCTTCTATAGTCATGAATTCTTTTGAACGTGCCGACTTTAATATTGTTCCTCCCTTGTTGATAATGTTATTTACCGATCGTGGACCCATTTCTTTGAAATCTCCCTCAATCATTCCTTGGTATCCTCTATATATACCAACACACTCAATGTTATGGTAAGCACAGGTTCGAACAACAGATCGGATAGCGGCATTCATTCCTGGAGAATCTCCTCCAGAAGTAAGTACCCCTATTTTTTTTATCATTTTTGACATTTTTTTTGTTTTAAAATGTAAAATTAACAAAGAATAAGTATATAAAATACGACATTAATAAATACTTCTACGATATTAACAATTTAAATCGTTTTCGTTGATAAGTTTTAAGTAACAAAGGAGGTAATTAAGAAATTTTTAAAAATAATAGCTCTATTCTAATTTTCCTTCTCTATTTTGAAGATTGTTTTGTGAAGTTTTTTTAGGGATGGAATTTTCTTTTTCCATATTAATATAACTAGGGAGCATTTTGGTTGCTTTGGTAGGATTTTCAGTATTAACTTTTTTCTCCCTATCAATTATATTTTTCTTAAAAATCTTATTAACCAATTCTTTAAAGGTATCAAAATCTACTTCATACGAAATCCCAGTACCTTGTGTATAACCAATTCCTTGTCCGATATAATTAATATCATTTTCTTTATTAAAAACTCTTAAATTTAAGGTACCGTCTTCGTTTACACGGTATTGCATTTCAAAGTTTCCAACAATTGCTGTTTCCGAAACTCCACCTGTAGGCACCCCAACTTTTCCATTAATAGTGATTCGTTCGTTTATTTGGGTAGATATAGAAGCAATTACTCTTCCATCTGTGGGTCGTAATGCAGTTTTATCGGCAGCAGTATAGGAAACTTCCACATTCATTTTGCTATCTTTATTATTAAAGATATCACCAAACAATGCCGATGCTTTTTCATAAAAACTATTGGTAACTTGCGATTGGCTAAGCCCTTCTTGACTTAAAAATCCACCTGTAGAAAGTAGATACAAAGCCTGTGTTTGTCGTATGTCTTTATCACCAAGTTTGGTTTCTATTTCTGATTTAATTACGGAACTAACATTTGGAAAATTAATATTAAAATCAGGCTCCGGATTGGTAATAGTTCCTTTCAATCCAATGATAACTTCTACCGGAATTTTTTTATTAAAAGAAGCATTATCAATTAATACTGCTGGATTAGCGGTAATGTTTTTAGATACAGCTTCTAAATTTAAGATTGCTTTGTACGGATTACCATCCCAAACTATAGAACCATATTTTTTAACTGTAAATTGTTTGTCAATAATGCCACCATATTTAAAATTGTATGAGCCTTCCCAAACGGTAAAGTCGCCATACATTTCAAATTTACCTAAAGTATTAATATTCATATTTAAGGTTCCAACTCCTTTTCCTTTCATACCGTGCCCTGAATCTCTATTCAAAATCACTTCAATATTGGCAACCGGTGTAATATTAAATTCAAAATTCATTTGAAGTCCATTATAATTTCGAATGAATTCTGCATCTTTAGTTCCCGTTCCGTATTTTTCTCCTTTAGTTAAAAAATGGATATAATTATTCTCGCTTATAGAGCTTGCATCGTTTATAGGAATTTTGATGTCTGTTCCTTTTCCGGATTCGGCATTTACATTAATAGACAATCCACTAGTTGGTCCTTTTATTGTAGCACTTCCGTTTATAAAGGCGGTCCCAAAATAAGCCACATCTTCATGGTCTTTGGTATTTAAAGCTAAAATTCTATCGGAATCAATTGTCAAGTCCAATTCCCAATCACCAAATTGTTTGTGCTTGATAAAACCTTCCATGTTTCCAGAGGTATTAAATTTAGTATCAAATAATTGCGTTTTTTCTACAATGAATTTATTTTGTGTTATATCAACTGCCGAATGATTCTTAATTTTATAATCTACATTCAAATACGGAATAGAAAGTCCTGCGTCGTCTACAAATAATTTCCCCGAATAATTAATATCATTAACATTTCCGTTAACTCTAGCATTTCCAGAAGCAAAACCTCTAATATTGGAAATAACTTCCCCTCCTAAATTGCTCAATATTCCTAAATTAAATCTCTGAAAATTTAAATTCAAATCTAAAAAAGTTTCGTTTTTTACAATTTCTAAATCTCCATCGGCGCTAAAAGATTTTACGTTTTCATTTTCAATTTTTGAAACTATCTCAAATCTTGAAAATTCATTATTGCCAGTAATATCTAAGTTTAAATTTCCTAATGCATTATCGTTTATTTGCAAATCTTCAATGTCTAAAGTTGCTGTAGGCTGGTAAATAGCTTCATTTTGTTTTATAAACACCTCGCCATTTAAGTTTCCATCAAACTTAAATTTATTTACGGAAGGTGTGACTTTATTTAGATTAACATTTTGAAATGTTAATTGTAAATCTTTACTTCTAGTACCGCTTATCAATCCTTTTAATTGCATCGACTGTTCTTCATGGGAAACGATAATGTCTTCAAAATTAAAATTCTTAAAATCTTTATCAAAAACTATTTTGTTTTTATCGTTTTCTTGTTCGTTTATGTACCATAGGAAATCCTTAAACATCATTTCCGATTTACTGAAACCTATAATGTTTTGGTTGTTTTTGTCAATAGTGTGGTATAAATTTAAATTATAAAAATCAGTTCCTTTTTCGCCTCCTTTAAATTCAGTTCTAAACGACAAGGTATCTTTTGAAGTGGCATTGATTAATGAAAAATCTCTAACTTTATATTGTTTTGTTTTTATGCTATCCATTTGAACATAAGTATTGTACAACGGGTTCTTATTGTCAATTTCCAATTGAATATTGTCTAAATGAACGTTAAAAGCATCTATTGTTTTAGTAGAAAATTTTAATTTAAAATCATTATCATCTCCTTTAATTTGACCATTTAAAACTGCAGTAGCATCCAAGGAAATCTTAGGGTTTAAAATTTCAATTAATTTATTAAACTGCAAAAAATTAAATTTTAAATATTGCCCTTTTTTTAAAACATTGGGTTTATAATTGGTGTATAGACTACCTAATGAATTTTGAACCATCGTTTGAATTTGAGAAAATTCAAACTTACCTTGAATTTTTCCATTCATTTCATTTGGAGAATACAAGGAAATAGTATGTTCATTATTTGTATCAAAACTAGAGTTGATAGTTAGATTATCAAAGAAATAAATATCTTTAGAGTTTTGGTAAGAAGCATTACTAACAACAATTTCGCCTTTCATGGTATCCAAAGAATTTCCGGATACTTTCATGACTACATCTCCTTTAAAAACAGAAATAGTATCTTTAATGAAATTCAATCTTTTTAGATTGGCATAGTCTACTTTGGCATGGAAATCAAATGTTTTTTCTTTTTTACTTAAATCTACATTGCCATCAAAATCTAAAAATAAATTAGGATCATTTATATTAACTTTTCCTTTAAATATTGGCTTTTTAAAAGAACCATCCGCCAAAATATTTTTATAATTGTAGCCTTTATAATCTATATTTTTCACTTCCCCAGAAAACTTAGTGTCTAAATATTTTTCGGTAAATCCTTTTCCATCTAAATCAATATTTAGACTGGCAAAACCTAAATCTTTTTTATTTAAAAAACTACCTAAATTAAATTGGTCTAGAATTACATTTCCCGAATAGGAAGCGTTTTCAATAGTATTCAAATTGGTCATTACTAATTTGGAAGCAATCGTTCCTAATTTAGTTTGTAATAAAAAATCGGTATCAATACTATTTTTAGTAACTTCGGCTTTACCTTTTAAATTAAATTGCCCAAATTTCTTTAAAGAAGAGGGCAAATTTTTACCTAAAACGTTCGGAAGTAAAGAAATTAAATTATCATAATTAGAACTCACTTTTGCAAAGGAACCTTTCATATAAAATTCGCCTTTTCCTTTTTTAGCAAAAAGGTTTTTAAAGTTTACCGTGCCTGATATAACAGAGTTCTTAGAATCTTTTAAATACAAATTTTTGGCGGTAAAATTATTCAAGGAGCCATTAATTTTACCACTTAAAGTAAACTGTTGGTTTTTGCCTAATTCATTGTAAAAGTGTCCAATATCATTAGTGGATAAGGATGCATCTTTAGTAATTACATCAAAAATCACTTTGTTATTAAAATCTTTAAAATCTTTTCTCTCGTATTTAAGAATAACGGCACCTTTTAAAGAAGATTCAGCTGTTTTTAAATCGAGATTTTCCAAACGGATATTCTTTTTGGTATAGGTGAATTTTGTCTTTATGTTTTCTATAAATAAACCTCTATGGTCCATAAAAGACATTTCATCCACATTGGTGTAAACATTAGGGCCTATAATTTTAAAATCGGAAGCTACTGCATTTATCTTGGTAAAATCTACATCTAGCGGCACTTCACGATTGTAGTCAATTTCTCGAAATCTACAATTTTTAAGAGTCAACTTATCGGAAGACATTAAAAATTTACCTGATGCAGGTTTTCCATCGTCAAAAGCGGCAATAAATTTATCTAAATTAGTATCCGTATTTCCCTTATAGGTTTTTACATTTACAGTCAAGGCATCTGCTGTAAGATCCCCGAAAATTAAATTTCCATCTAACAACTTTTTAGTATCTAAAACACTTGTAATTAATCTTTTGGAATAAATTAAAGTGTCTTTTTTCTCGTCTTTAATTAAAACTTTCTTTAATTGAACCCCTCCAAATATTGTGATTTCTACTTGATCTACATAAATATTGGTACCAAATTTTTTATTGAGATTTTCGGTAACATAATGGGCAATTTTAGTTTGAACAACCGGCAAGGATAAAGCAAGACCAAGTGATAATAAAAGTATTACGAGCACAATAATGGTGCGGATTACTATTTTTTTGAAGGTTTTATATCGGGTATTGATTTTTTTTTCTTTCAAAATTTGATTTGCTTTAATAAAGCTATTGCTAACAAATATATACAAAAATTCTTACTTTTTTAATATTCCAATTCTTTCAAAAACAAATAATCCCTTGCTATTGGTGCATTAGATCTAAAATAGTTACTTTTGTAGTCGATGTAAAAATAATCGTTTTCTGCCGTTTATTCAAATATAATTCAAAAATTGTGCCTAATGCCCAACAATGACGTTTTTATTCTTGCTATAGAAAGTTCCTGTGACGATACTGCTGCTGCAGTTTTAAAAAATAATACTGTTTTATCCAACGTTGTTGCAAGTCAAAAAATCCATGAAGAATATGGTGGTGTGGTGCCCGAACTAGCGTCAAGAGCCCACCAGCAAAACATAGTTCCTGTAATTGATATGGCGATAAAAAAAGCGGGAATACCAATGCAAAATCTTACTGCTATTGCTTTTACACAAGGACCTGGATTGATGGGGTCTTTGTTGGTTGGAACTTCCTTTGCTAAATCATTGGCTTTGGCCTTACATATTCCGCTAATTGCTGTGAACCATATGCACGCGCACATCTTGGCGCATTTTATTGATGAAGTAGGATTTGACAAACCAGAATTTCCATTTTTGGCCTTAACTATTTCTGGCGGACATACCCAAATTGTAAAAGTTTCTAGTTTTTTTGATATGGAAATCATTGGTGAAACTACCGATGATGCTGTTGGAGAAGCGTTTGATAAATCGGCTAAAATTATGGGGCTTCCCTACCCTGGAGGGCCTTTAATAGATAAGTTTGCTAAAGAAGGAGACCCTAAAAAGTTTGCCTTTACCAAACCAAAAGTTCCAGGATTGAATTTCAGTTTCTCTGGATTAAAGACTCAAATATTATATTTTATTCAAAAAAATGTGGTGCTAAATCCAAATTTTATTGAAGAGAATAAAGCAGATATTTGTGCTTCCATTCAACACACTATAATTGAAATTTTGATGGATAAATTAAAATTGGCTGTTGCCGAAACAGGAATAAAACAAATTGCTATTGGAGGAGGAGTTTCTGCGAATTCTGGAATAAGAGATACTCTTAAAGCAGCAGAACCAAAATACGGATGGAAAACCTTCATTCCAAAATTCGAATATACTACTGATAACGCTGCTATGATTGGGATTGTTGGCTACCAAAAATATTTAGAAAATAAGTTTAACGATGCTGGAGTTGTTTCTAAAGCACGAATTGAGTTTTAATATGCAATTATTCTATAACCCTACAATTAACGAGGCACTAACTTCTTTTATTTTTGATAAAGAAGAAAGTAAACACATAATTAAAGTATTACGTAAACAAGAAAGAGATATTCTATTTGTTACTAATGGTTTAGGCTTTTTATTTAAAACTGAAATTGCATTAGCATCCGATTCTAAATGCACTGTAAATGTTCTTTCGTTTACTAAACAAGAAACCTCAAAATTTCATTTGCATCTTGCGGTAGCTCCTACAAAAATGAACGAACGTTACGAGTGGTTTTTAGAAAAAGCAACCGAAATTGGCATTCAAGAAATCACACCAATTATTTGCGATCATTCCGAAAGGAAAGTTATAAAAATAGATCGTTACCAAAAGATAATTGAATCGGCAATGAAGCAATCGTTGCATTGTTATATGCCAAAATTAAACGACCCAATTTTATTTAAAGACTTTTTAAAAAAAGAATTTAAAGGCCAGAAATTTATGGCACATTGCGAAGAAACAGATAAGAAATCCTTAAAATCACAATTACTACCGAATGAAGATGTAACTTTATTAATTGGCCCAGAAGGAGATTTTTCTGTTAAAGAAATTGAAATGGCTTTGAACAATAAATATATTCCGATATCTTTGGGTGAAACTAGATTGCGAACTGAAACAGCAGCAATGGTAGCTTGCCATAGTGTTGTTTTTACAAATAACTGATTATGAATAGATTGTTTTTATATTTTTTATTGACATTTTTAGTAAGTACTTCCACTTTTGCTCAAAAGCAAACCTTGTTTTTAGATACTAATTATGATATTGCTTTGGCGCAAGCAAAAAAAGAAAACAAACCAATTGCTTTGATGTTTTATGCTAAATGGTGTTCGCACTGCAAAAAAATGAAAGAGGAAATTTTTATAGATGCTGATGTAATAAAATTTTATAGCACTTCTTATATTTGTGTTGCGGTAGATGCCGAATCTGCTGATGGAACTACCTTAAAAAACAAACTTCAATCTAAATTTTTAGTAAAATCCTACCCTACTTTTGCATTTATAGATAATAATGAAAATTTATTATACTGTATTTCTGGGGAATTAAAAAAAGATGTATTTATTTTGGAAGGAACTAAATCGTTAGTTGCAGAAAATCAATTTAATATTATAAAAGACAAATTCGATGCAGATAATTCGAATGCAGAAAACTGTTTGCGATACATCATTGTAACCAGAAAAGCTGGATTTGATGCTACCGAAATAACACAAAAATATTTAAAAACAAAATCGGAAGCCGAATTGTTTACCGAACTAAACTGGAAAATTATAGCCAATGGCATTAATAATATTGACGCTAAAGAAGTTCCGTTTATAGTTGCTAAAAAAGAAGAATTTGCAAAAGTTGTAACTCTTTCTAGAATTGAAAAGAAATTAATTTATATGACTTCTGACAATTTAAAACCTTTGGTAGACTTTGGTGATACAATCCGTTACAATAAAAAAAGGTCTATTGCTGCTGCTTTTCAAATTCGAAAAGTAGATTCTTTATTATTTAGATACGATTTGACTTTAAATGAATATTCACAAAATTGGAAAAATTACAAAAAAACAGCAGAATCTTCAGTAGATAAATTCGCTTGGAAAGATTCTAATACTTTAGTAGATATTTCTAACAATTATTTGGCTCATTTGGACGATAAAAAGAGTTTAGATCTTGCAGTATCCTGGGCCAAACAAGCATTAACTTTAGGAGAGTCTCTAGATAAATACCTTTTAATTGTCAAATTATACGCTAAAGAAAAAGATTTTACCAATGCAATGCTTTATGCCAACAATGCTAAAACCGTTGCAACTAATTTTGGATGGAAAACAGAAGAATTGGACAAACTATTAGTCGATTTAAAAAAACATTAAATTCATGAAAATCAAAATAACATTACTAATTTTATTTACTTCAATAATTGGTTATTCGCAAGAAATTGCCTTGCTAAAATACAATGGTGGTGGCGATTGGTATGCTAATCCTACCTCGTTGCCCAATTTGATAAAATTTAGCAATCAAAATATTAATACCACTATTAAGGGTAAACCTGCGACTGTGGAACCTGGAAGTCCCGATGTTTTTTCGTATCCTTTTATTCATGCTACAGGCCATGGAAATATCCTTTTTAGCGATAGCGAAATTCTTAACTTGAGAAACTATATGCTATCTGGCGGATTTATGCATTTTGATGATAATTATGGTTTAGACGAATATCTTAGAAAAGAAATTAAGAGAATATTCCCAAACTCTCCTTTGGTTGAAATTCCAGCAACGCATCCTGTTTTTCAAAAACCTTTTACTTTTCCGGCAGGTTTACCAAAAATTCACGAGCACGATGGTAAACGACCTCAAGCTTTTGGAATTTTTCAAGATAATCGATTGGTTTTACTATATACATACGAGTGTGATTTGGGAGATGGATGGGAAGATGCTGAAGTGCACAACGACCCGAAAGAAGTGCGTGAAAAAGCTTTGAAGATGGGAGCCAACATATTGAATTATATATTTAACAATTAAGATGAATTCTAAAATCATTACTTCAGGAATACTACGGACTATTGGAATACTTACTCTTATATGTTTGATACTATATTTTATATACCAAATACAAACTGTTATAATATATATAATAATTTCGGTAATTCTGTCTTTAATAGCCAATCCTATAATAGAATTTTTAAGAAACCGTTTAAAGTTTTCAAATGCTCTTGCTGTTAGTGTAACTCTGTTTTTATTTCTTTTATTTTTATTAGGCTTAATCTCGTTATTTGTTCCTTTAATTATGTCTCAAGGTGATAATTTATCGTTATTGGATACTAAATCTATCGAAAACAAATTAATTCATTTATATGCACAATTAGACACTTATTTAAGTCATCATAACATAGATATTGATCGGGTTATTAAAGAAAGTGATTTGACTTCAAAACTAAAATTTAATTATTTAACAGATTTTTTTAATACTGTAATTGGAACAATTAGTAGTTTTGGTATTGGATTAGTAACTGTATTTTTTATTAGTTTTTATTTGTTATTAGACAAAGTACAATTCATTATTGGATTGAAAAAAATACTTCCAGATCATAGCGAAGACAGAATTTTAAATTCTATTGATAAAATCCGACATTTATTAACCAGATATTTTATTGGTTTATTAATTCAGTTAACTGTAGTTTGTATTTTATATCTAATCGTATTATTAATTTTCGGAGGTGAAAATGCTTTTGTAATTGCTTTTTTATGTGCCGTATTAAATATTATTCCATACATAGGCCCATTTATTGCTTCCATTCTAGCAGGTTTGTTAACCATGTTGACCACAATCAATCAAGATTTTCAAACTGTAACACTTCCTACCACAATATATGTAACAATTGGTTTTTTCATCGTACAACTCATTGATAATAATGTCACTTCTCCTTTAATATTTTCTAAAAGTGTGAATTCGCATCCTTTAGAAATATTTTTAGTAATCTTAATTATAGGAACTTTATTTGGAATCACTGGAATGATAATAGCAATTCCGCTATATACTATTTTAAAAGTAATCGCTAAAGAGTTAATTCCTGAAAACAAGATAATTATACTTTTAACTAAGAATCTTTAATTTGTTTTGAATTAATGGATTATCAAGTACTACTTAGCCCTGAAATTCAGGAATTTATTATAGAAAAAACAGGTCAAGATGGAGCGAAATTAGCACTTTCTAAAAATCCGTTTCCAGAAGTAGATTTTAAAATCCTATTAAATCAAATTGCAGCTCGCACCAAAAGCAAGACCAAGCTGCCAACTTGGTTTGAATGCAAAAACTGTATTTATCCGAGTAAAATTTCGATGGAACAAACCTCTTCCGAAATTACAGCACTTTATAAATCAGAACTCATAGATGGAAATTCCCTAATTGATTTATCAGGAGGTTTTGGGGTAGACGATTATTATTTTTCTAAGAAAGTAACACAAGTAATTCATTGTGAAATGGATGCCGAATTATCTTCCATTGTAAATCATAATTTTGAGCAATTACAAAGGAATAACATTATATGTATAGCTGGGGATAGCACTGCTACATTAGAAAATTTGAATCAAAAATTCGATTGGATTTATGTGGATCCTTCTCGAAGAAACGAAACTAAAGGCAAGGTGTTTATGCTGCAAGATTGCTTGCCAAACGTACCCGGTTTGCAAGAATTCTATTTCCAATTTGCTTCTAAAATTCTGATAAAAACGGCTCCATTATTAGATATTACTGCAGGATTAAACGAATTGCAAAACGTAAAAACCATACATATTGTAGCGGTAGAAAATGAAGTAAAAGAATTACTATGGGAAATACACCAAGGCTATATTGGTTCCATTACTATAAATACTATAAATTTCAATAAGTATAAAAGAGAAACCTTTCAATTTCAATGCAATTCAGATAGTGATTACAATTTAGGTTTGCCAAAAAAATATCTTTACGAACCCAATAGCGCCATATTAAAATCGGGCGGATTTAAAGAAGTTGCAACACAATTTTTATTAGATAAACTGCACCAACATTCGCATTTGTATACTTCCGATTATTTAATAGATTTTCCGGGAAGAGTTTTTGAGATAAGTACTACCATACCTTATTCTAATAAAGAAATGGCTCTGCATTTTGAAAATAAAAAAGTGAATATTACGCTTCGAAATTTTCCAGACACGGTAGATAATCTAAGAAAAAAGTGGAAAATAAAAGAGGGTGGAAACCAGTATAGTTTTTTTACAACCGATTTAAATAACAATAAAATAGTGTTAATTTGCACCAAAATAAATACCCCATGAAAAAAACTTTAATTATATTATTTATTCTAACTACTATAACAACTTTTGCACAAAAAGATTGTGAATATAGTTCTAATATTAAAGACAGTATTGGCAGTTATAAAGCAACACGAGATTACGTAATGCATGAAAAAGTATTTGGAAACAGTCAGACTTCCTTATTTTTTTCATTAATAAATGCCGATGGTTTAATGTCGTTAAACCTTCAAATGGTGCAAAAAAGCGCCGATTTTATTCCAGCTAAATGTTTGGATAAAAACTCTAAAATATATCTTCAACTGTCTAATGGTAAAGTCATTACCTTAATTGGAATAACCCAAGAAACCTGTGGGAATTCAGTTAGAAATAACAACGAAAATTGCCGAATACTTACGGGCTACTTTCTATTTATGAAAGAAACTTTGGATGATTTAAAAACCTATCCGATATCTTTTTTCCGAATTAAATTTGCAGGAGAAACTAACGATTATGTTGCTAAAGAAATATTAGTATCCGAAGTGGATAAAAAAACCTATAATCCAGATCATTTCTTTATGGATTACTTAAAATGTGTGGAATAATTATTTTACAATTACATAATGAAACATAATCAAAAACTAATTGTTCTACTATTTGTAGTTGTTTTACTATTAACAATTCCATTAATTGCAATGCAATTTACCAAAGAAGTTAATTGGACTATACTAGATTTTGTTTCAGCAGGATTATTACTATTAACTACTAGTTTTATTTGTGAATTTATTTTAAGAAAAGTTACGAAAACAAAATACCGCATTTTACTTTGTGCAGCATTACTGTTAGTGTTTATTATTGTTTGGTTTGAACTTGCGGTTGGTATTTTTAGTTCTTAATTTTCCTCAAAACTCTCGTCTTTAAAACCAATAAGAAACAATCTGTCTTTTGCTCTAGTCATAGCGGTGTATAACCAACGGATGTAATCTCTATCAATTCCTTCTGGCAAATAGGGTTGCTCAATAAAAACGGTATTCCATTGCCCACCTTGACTTTTGTGACAGGTAATGGCGTAAGAGAATTTTACCTGCAAGCCATTGAAAAATTCATTTTCTTTTACTTTTTGAAACTTAGCATATTTAGTCGTTAAATGTTCATAGTCTTTCATGACTTCCGAATACAAACTATTGGATTGTTCATATGTTAATGATGGCGATTCACTTTTTATGGTATCCAAAATCAAAACAGTTTCAAATGGAATTTGGTTGGGGTAATCTACCATTCGAATTTTCACTTTTGCAAAACTAAATCCGTATAATTCTTTAAAACTATAAATTTCTAATACTTCAATTATATCGCCATTGGCAATAAAACCTGCTTCGTCTTTTTCTTTTAACCAAAAGTAGTTGTTCTTCACAACCATCAAAAAATCACCAACCGATAAATCACTTTCTTTATCAAGAATTTTCATTCTAATTTGATTGTTGTATTGGTTTGCTCTTTTGTTAGAACGCACAATAAAAGCAGTATCTTCTATAGAATAATTACTATAGGCTTGGTTAATGGCATCTTGAATATCATAACCATCGGTCAATCGAACAATGTCTTTAAAACCTCTTAATTTAAATTTGAATTCGGAAATAAAAGTATCTTTTAACAATTCCCGTAACTCGGTGGCGTTGTATAAAATTCCAGAATTTAATTCCTGTCGCATTACTTCGTCTAACTCAATCCAATCTACTCGTTTCTCGTAATTAAGTTCCAGAGTATCGGTATTTAAAGCAGGTGAAATATCTAAATTAATAGGTGGTAACTGAGCAGTATCTCCTAAAAGAATCATCTTGCAATTTTCACCATTATATACATACGAAATCAAATCATCCAGCAAACTTCCGTTTTCATACATCTTACTTTCGTTACTTTGATCTGAAATCATAGATGCTTCGTCAATAATAAAAATAGTATTTTTATGTTTGTTCTGTTGCATCGTAAAAGTAACTCCGCCGCCACTCGACTTTTTCGGAAAATAAATTTTCTTATGAATTGTAAATGCAGGTTTACTAGAATAATTGGCTATTACTTTTGCAGCACGACCTGTAGGAGCCAGCAGTACATATTTTTTATTAATTTCAATAAGATTATTTACTATAGTTGAAATAACGGTAGTTTTTCCGGTTCCGGCATATCCTTTAAGCACAAAAATAGTTTCGTTGTTGGTATCCGTTAAGAAGACCGCAATTTTTTTAAAGAAAGCATCCTGCTTAATCGTAGGATTAAACGGAAAATTATGGGATAAAATGGAATAGAAGTTTTTTAAGCTCAAAGTGTTCTAATAAAGAACAAAGAAATGAAAAAGTTTACTAGTAAGAAGGATTTATTTTGTAAACTTTTATAAAAATAGATAAACAATTAGTTCAATTCTAATCTATACTAATGATGAAATTGATGAATACAAAATATGAAATAGCTACATTTAATTCCTTGTTTTAATCTATTAATGAATTTTAATAAAAGTGAAACATTTCATTTTGATTAGTACTAAAAAATCCTGAAATTGATTTCAGGATTTTTTTATTATTCATTATGCAAAAATGCTTGTCTATTTAAAAGCGTTTCTTCACTTTCTATATGATTATCATCTGGTATACAACAATCAACTGGGCATACTGCAGCACATTGTGGTTCCTCATGAAATCCTCTACACTCGGTACATTTTCCGGGAACTATGTAATAAATATCATCCGAAACTGGGGTTTGTGCAGCATCCGAATCTACTTCGGTACCATCCGGCAAAATAACTTTCCCTTTTAGTTTAGTACCATCCTTGTAACGCCAATCGTCTGCTCCTTCATATATTGCTGTATTAGGACATTCTGGCTCACACGCGCCACAATTAATACATTCGTCTGTTATTATTATTGCCATTTTTAAATACTTTGATATTAAAAATTAGATATTAGATTTAAAAATCTATTTTCCTAAATGATTTGTTTAATTTTGTGCAAAATTACAATCAAAACCATTCATAAACAAGTTACAAATGTTACAAATCGAAAAAAAAAACTGCTTTATTGCATTAGGGAAGTTTTTAAGCCAATTTTCATTAGATAATTCTGCTAAAAACACTTCCATTGTAAACAATGATTTGTTTTATGAGGATTTCTTAAAATTGATTGATTTATCGCAATCCCACAATGGATGGTTTACTCCTAATCAAGTTTATTATGCTATACAATCTTGGGCAGAAGCACTTACCGAAAAAAGCCTAAATCTTTGGTTATCCAAATATGATTTAAGCAGCGTGCAACCCAAAACAGTTGCATTAATTTTAGCTGGAAACATTCCGCTTGTAGGTTTTCATGATTTTTTATCGGTAGTAATTTCTGGACATAAAGTATTAGTAAAAACATCCTCTAACGATCAGAAACTGTTGCCTTTTTTAGCAAAATATCTTATTTCAATTCATCCTGAGCTAGAAAACTACATTACCTTCACCGAAGGAAAAATGGAAAATTTTGATGCCGTTATTGCCACAGGAAGCAATAATACAGCACGTTATTTTGAATATTATTTTAAAGACAAACCAAGTATTATTCGAAAAAGTAGAAACTCGGTTGCAGTTTTAACAGGAAACGAAACATCCGAAGATTTAACAAATTTAGGTGAGGATATTTTTAGATATTTTGGCTTGGGATGCCGAAATGTTTCTAAATTATTTGTTCCAAAATATTATAACTTTGACGCCTTTTTTCAAGCAATTTACAAACAAAAGGACGTTATTTATTACGAAAAATACGCTAATAATTACGACTACAACAAAGCAGTTTTCTTGATGAGTAATTTCAAATTATTAGATAATGAGTTCTTAACAATTAAGGAAGATTCGAGTTACGCCTCCCCTATTTCGTCGGTATTTTATGAATATTACGAAGATGTAAACGAAATTAAAAATCGTTTAGAAATTGATGCAGAGCAAATTCAATGCATTGTTTCTAATGCGATTACAGAAAATAGTATTCCATTTGGGCAAACCCAAAAACCAAACCTTTGGGATTATGCCGACAATGTAGATACTTTGGAGTTTTTGTTGGGAATCTAAATTACTCGAATAAATTGTGACTGAATTATTATAAAACATATTATCAACTATTACGTTTTAGTTAATAAGATAGCCTAATTCTAGCACTATTCTAAATTCTATTTTCATCACTATTTCCGAAATTTGCACCTTTAATTATTGGAAATTACACCATGAAAAAACATAACTACAGTGCAGGGCCTTGTATTTTACCACAAGAAGTATTCGAAAAATCGGCACAAGCCATTTTAAATTTTAATAATTCCGATTTATCTTTATTGGAAATTTCACACCGTAGCAAAGATTTTGTTGCCGTGATGGACCAAGCAAGAGCCCTAGTTTTAGAACTATTAGGATTGGAAGGTAAAGGATACCAAGCCTTATTTTTGGCAGGCGGAGCAAGTTTGGAGTTTCTAATGGTTCCTTATAACTTAATGAAAACCGACGGAAAAGCAGCATATTTAGATACTGGAACTTGGGCAAACAATGCTATAAAAGAAGCCAAACATTTTGGAGAAACGCTTGTAGTTGCATCCTCAAAAGAGCAAAATTACAATCATATCCCTAAAGATTTTACAATTCCATCGGATGCTTCTTATTTTCACTGTACGAGCAACAACACCATTTTTGGAACCCAAATGAAATCGTTTCCAAAAACGAACCTTCCTTTGGTTTGCGATATGAGTTCGGATATTTTTTCAAGAACTTTAGATTTTTCTAAATTCGATTTAATTTATGCTGGTGCCCAAAAAAATATGGGGCCTGCAGGAACAACTTTGGTGGTTGTTAAAGAAGAAATATTAGGAAAATCAGGTCGTTACATTCCGAGTATGTTGGATTATGAAAAACATATTAAGGCTGAGAGCATGTATAATACGCCACCAGTTTTCCCAGTTTACGCATCGCTTTTAACGCTAGAATGGTTGAAAAACCTTGGCGGAATTGCTGCAATAGAAAAAATTAATGAGGCTAAAGCGGCTTTACTTTACTCAGAAATTGACAGAAATCCTTTATTTAAAGGTGCTGCCGCTGTAGAAGACAGAAGTATCATGAATGCTACTTTCTTATTAAACGATGAAAACCACGCTCCTGTCTTTGACAAAATGTGGAAAGATGCTGGAATTTCTGGTTTGCCAGGACACCGTTCGGTTGGTGGATACCGCGCTTCTATGTATAATGCGTTACCATTAGAAAGCGTTCAGGTATTGGTAGATGTGATGCAGGCTTTGGAAAAAAAAGTTTAGTATTTTAAAAAGAAAATAATAAATAATCAATTGAGTTTAAACTTTAAACTCATAAATTCATAAACATAAAAATGAAAGTATTAGCGAACGACGGAATTTCTAAAAGCGGAATTAAAGCCTTAGAAAAAGGAGGTTTTGAAGTAATTACCACTAAATTTGCACAAGAACAAGTTGCCAATTTTATCAATACTAATGAT
>CANGCT010000002.1 GCA_947452415.1 Flavobacteriaceae bacterium | reverse complement strand
CCTGTTTTGAATTGCTTCAAAAATTCATCGGATAATAAATCTTCTTTTTTCATAAAATGTGTAAATATTAAAATTAAGTAAAAAAAATATGAGGGTTTGCACAAACCCTCATATTTTTTTTACTTACACACTTTATGGGATACTACCTTTAAAACTATTTTAATATTGCTTCAAAATTCGGCTTGAAATAATTCGGACCTTTCAACACTTTACCATCTTCACGATAAATAGGTTGTCCGTTTTCGTCCAGTTTGCTCATATTGCTTCGTTGAATTTCATCAAAAATTTCTTCTATTTTATATTGCAAACCATGTTCTATAATGGTTCCACACAAAATATACAACATATCGCCAAGTGCATCAGCAATTTCAGTTATGTCATTATTCTGAGCCGCTTCAAGATATTCTTCGTTTTCTTCTTTCATTAAATTGAAACGAAGTAGGTTTTTACTTTCGCCTAAGTCGCCAATTATTGTTTCGCTATATCCCAATTGGAAGCTAGTATGAAATTCTTTTACGGAGTTGATTTGTTTTTGCATATTTTAAGTAATAAATTAGAATGCCAAATTACTAATTAGGAATATAATTGCCTAAATTTGTTAAAAAATAATTATTATGTTCACACAAGGTCAATTGATCTTTGCAGGAGCCTTTATTGTTGTCTTTATTATAGCGATGATTTATGCTTACGGAAAAGACAAAATGCTTCACAACCAATTTTACAAAGGAAATTATAAAATACTCCTAGGCTTTTTCGCTTTTATTTTTATATTATTTATGATTAAAATTTTCTTTAAACACTAAATTTTTGCTATATTTACTTTATAAATTGAAACTTCGTTATGAGAATCCTTAAATACCTTTTCTTATTGCTCTTTCTTTTCCTAATAGGATTGAGCGTTTTTGTGTTTACACAAAAGGGAGATTATGATGTGACTAGAAGTAAAGTAATAAAAAACCCAAGAGTAATAGTATTTAACTATATAAACGATTATAGAAATTGGGAAACTTTTTGTTATTGGATAAAAAACGACAATACCTATAAATTTAATTATCCGGAACTTACTATGGGTCAAGGGGCTTCTTGCTCTTGGGTTAGTAATTCTACTGAAGGAAATTTAAAAACTATTTTGGTAAAAGAAAACGAAAGTATTTCTCAAAAAATGGTAAATAATGACGAGTCTTCCGAGATTTATTGGAAGTTTAAAGATACCCTTGAAGGAACCAAAGTTACATGGAGAAGTAAAGGAAAATTAGATTTTAAATCGAAAGTTGCTGCTTTTTTTCATGGTGGAATTAATAGTGTAGTAGGAAATTCTTACGAGAAAAGTTTGGAAAACCTGAACAAAACTCTAGATTACGAAATAAATACCTACTCGGTAAAAGTGAACGGAATTGTAAACCGTCCTGGAGGATTTTACTTAAAACAATTTTTACATTGCAAACAAAAAGATGTGGATAGAAACATTAAAATTTTGGTTTCTAGAATGGAACATTTCTTTGATAAGAATAAATTGAGCAGCAGCGGAAAACCATTTATCATTTACCATAAATACGATCGTAATAATGATGATATAGGTTTTTCAGTATGTATGCCTGTTAGAGATTCTATACATATTATGCCAGGAAGTGATATAGAATCTAGAAAAATAGCAAGTTATACCACTTTAAAGACTACACTTGTTGGGGATTATTCCCATACCCAAACAGCATGGAAAAAAGCATTACTTTATATTTCAGACAATCATTTAGAGCGAAATAATTCCGGGCAAATTGTTGAAGTATATGCTGTTGGAAGAAACGATGTTAAAAGTCCATCCAAATGGGTAACTGAAATTTACATTCCAGTTTTTCCAAAAGCAGCTCCGAGAGCAGTAAACAGAAAACCTCTTGATTCTTTGGTTGTTGCAACTCCTCCAACAGAAACTATTGCACCTAAAAAAAGTATTTAAAACACAAGTTTCGATTAAACCTTTTCTATTAATTTTATTCCAATAAAAAATTTAGTCTTGCAAAACGAAAAGGATTTTATAAACGAGTTGTTAGACCCGAAAACGCAGAATGTTGCGTTTCAAAAACTCTTGCGCGATTATCAAAAACCTATGTATAATCTTATTCGGAATATTGTGCTCAACCACGACGATACGGATGATGTATTGCAAAATACATTTGTAAAAATATTTCAAAATTTAAAAAACTTTAAAGGCGATAGTAAAATTTTTTCTTGGATGTACCGAATTGCAACTAACGAAGCCATCACTTTTATAAACAACAAAGCCAAGCGCAACGGAACTACTAGCGAAGCAATGCAAACTAAAATTGTAGAAAATTTACAATCGGATGTGTATTTTGACGGAAATGAAATCCAATTAAAACTCCAAAAAGCAATTGTTTTATTGCCCGAAAAACAACAACTTGTTTTTAAGATGAAATATTTTGAAGAACTGAAATACGAAGAAATTTCGGAGATATTAGGAACTTCGGTTGGAGCCTTGAAAGCGTCGTACCACCATGCCGTTAAAAAAATTGAAGAATACCTAAAAACAAATTAAACCTTTAAGAACAAATTTTGTCTTATGGATATGAAAGATTTTAAAATAGAGACTAGCGAAAAAATAACCACAGGGTTTCATATTCCCGAAGGATATTTTAATACTTTTTCTGAAAAAGTAATGCAACAAATACCCAAACAAGAACCGAAAGTAATTTCGATTAATACTCGTAACAAACGATGGATTTATTTGGCTACAGCAGCAATTTTAGTCCTAGCCTTATCTTTACCTATTATAAATCAATTACAAAATAAGGAGGAGGAAGAAATAAGTTCTACCGAAATTGAAAATTATCTTACCCTAAACAAGTCGGTTTCAGATGATGAAATATTGAATTTGTTAGAACAAGAAGATATTGATAAATTAAAAATTACTACTTCAATTAGTAACGATGCCTTAGAAGACGAACTTTCTAACAATACCAATATGGAACAATACATTACCAATGAAAATAAATAACATGAAAAATTATAAATTATTATTCGTTTCTGTATTCTTAATCTCTATTGCTTCTTTTGGCCAAAATGGGCCAATGAGAGAACATTTTAAAGAAAAAAAGGAAAAAATAAAAGCATTAAAAGTAGCTTTCATAACTACTGAGTTAAATTTAACTCCAGATGAAGCAGCAAAGTTTTGGCCTTTATTCAATGCCTTTGAAGACAGACAGCAAGAAATTAAAAAACAAAAATTTAAAGCCTATCTAGAAAGAACCGATAACAATGCTATTGATAAATTATCCGAGAAAGAAGCTGCAACCCTTTTAACTCAAATAGAAAGTACCGAAGACGAATTATACCAACTGAAAAAGAAATTTGTTTTCAATTTAAAAGGAATTCTACCTTCTACTAAAATTTTGAAACTTAAAAAAGCAGAAGAACAGTTTAGTAAAAAACTTTTGCAACAGTATCTTGATAAAAAGATTGGGGGATAGTTGTAGGGTTCAGGGTTCAGGGTTCTAGTAATTTCATAAATAATGAATAAAAAAGTGATTTTTCAAATGATAAATCGCTTTTTTATTTGGATTTACATTAGTTTAGAACCTATTATGAAGTTGGCGTTACTCTGCTTAAGGTTGAAAAGTTAAGGGTTACTTCTATTTTTACAAAAAACAAAAACTGTTTAGCCCTGACAGAAGTGGAAATCCTGGTATTGCAAAATTAGATTGTTGCTATTGGATTGTTTCGTTCCTCGCAATACCAGATTGTAACGGATGGCAGGAATTACCTTTACTAAAATGCCTGCTGTTTCGCTCCTAAATAAAAGCAATATTCCGTTGTAACATTGCTTTTCTAATAGAGTTTATTGTAAATATTTTAAACCGAAAACCAGTTGATTACCATTTCTTTTTCAAAATTAGTGGCGCTTTTATGGATGAATTCGTTTGTTTTATAGTTGTATTGATAGTCTTTATCCCAATCTTGATGGCGGTTTGCTAAATCGTTAATGCTTTGGCAAACAAAGGAAATCTCTTGAGTGGTGGTGGTTGGATGAATAGACATTCTAATCCAACCTGGTTTTTTCATTAAATCACCAGAGGTAATTTGGCACACCAAATCGTTGGAGGCTTCTTGGTCTACATGGAGTAAATAATGGCCGTAGGTGCCGGCACAACTGCATCCTCCGCGGGTTTGTATTCCGAATTTGTCGTTGAGCATTTTAACGCCTAAATTAAAGTGGAGGTCTTTAATATAAAAAGAAATTACGCCCAATCGGTCTTGGTGTTCTTGTGCCAAAATCACCACATTTGGATTGGGATTTAGGGCTTCAAAAACGTATTCTACCAACTCGTGTTCGCGTTTTAAAATATTGTCAATGCCCATTTTTTCTTTCAATTGAATTGCCAAAGCGGTTTTAATAACTTGTAAAAATCCAGGTGTTCCGCCATCTTCTCTATCTTCAATATTATCGATGTATTTGTGTTTTCCCCAAGGGTTGGTCCAACTTACAGTACCACCACCTGGGCAATCGGGAATGCTGTTTTTGTATAGGTTTTTATTAAAAATTAATACGCCAGAAGTTCCTGGGCCACCAAGAAATTTATGAGGCGAAAAGAAAATGGCATCTAAATAACTTTCAGAGTCTTGAGGATGCATGTTTATTGGTACGTAGGGGCCAGAACAAGCGAAATCTACAAAGCACACCCCGTTGTTTTGGTGCATTAATTTGGCTACTTCGTGGTAGGGTGTTTTGATTCCGGTTACGTTAGAACACGAGGTGATGGAGGCAATCTTGAAACTTCGATCTTGGTATTTTTCTAGTAAAATTTTTAGATTTTCTAAGGAGAACAAACCGTTTTTATCGGCAGGAATTACTACTACATCTGCCGTGGTTTCTAACCAAGAAGTTTGGTTGGAATGGTGCTCCATGTGGGAAATAAAAACAATCGGTATTAATTCTTTGGGGATGTTTGTATACTGTTTTAAATTTTCGGGTATTTTTAATCCTAAAATACGTTGGAATTTATTGACAACGCCTGTCATTCCAGTACCGGTATTGATTAAAATATCCTCTTCGGTAGCGTTAACGTGTTTTTTTATGATGTGTTTTGCTTCGTGGTAAGCCATGGTCATGGCGGTTCCAGAAACGGTGGTTTCGGTATGGGTATTGGCAACAAAAGGTCCGAATTGGTTGATCATTTTTTCTTCAATAGGACGGTACAAACGACCACTCGCAGTCCAATCGGTATAGATGATTTTCTTATTTCCGAAAGGAGATTCAAATTCTTGATCAATTCCGATGATATTCTTTCGGAATTGTTGAAAATAAATTTCTAATTCAGTAAGGTTTTGAGTGGTATTCATTGCTTAAAATTTGTTTTCAAATATAAGAATATTAAAGAGTATTTTTAGAAATGCATTCTTTTATTATCCAATCCATTTCGGGGTCTTTATTTTCTAATCGATCCGAAAGGGTTGGGATGATTTCTTTATCGGGGTAAATTCCGTGGCCAACAACTTCGGTTTGGTTGGTGGTTCTAACATCCATTAAGCCAATGCGTAGGGGTAATTTGGAATTTGGAAGTTTTAGTACTGGCAATAATCCTGCTACGGTAGTGTTGAATCCGCCACCTGTTTCTTCTCCTACAAAAGTAACCATTGGATTCGATTTTAAACTTGAGGCTAATAAGCACGAAGCCGAAAAACTGCCACCATTGATAAGGACATAGACTTTGTCAGAAAAATGATTGGGCTGGAACTTTCTTTTTTGGGAACCAACTAAGGAATAAGTATATATACCTTGTTGGTTTTTCTCGGTTCGTAAAGTGGAAAACCCCATATAAAAAGGATAAAATGCTGCGGCAAATGGGTAAGCAACTACTGGTATTTTATTGAACAATCCTAGTTTCCAAAGGCTTGTTTTGGAGGTTACGATGGCACTTTGTAGCATTACAAAATCTTTATCGGTTAAGTAGGAATACAATTCTACTGCTTCTGCAACTCGGCCTCCTGGGTTATTTCTTAAATCCAATAATAATGTTTTAATTTCTTTTTGCTGTAACGTAGCAAAAATTTCTTTGTAGCATTTTCGGAAGTTTCCTTTAGAGAAATCTTTGACTTTCAAAATAGCAATACTGCTGTCTTTGGAAACAAAACTTAAGGTTTTGCTGTAGGTTTTAGCTGCAGCATCGTAGCCATAAATACGTTGTTTCTTTTTGTCTTCGGCAACAGGTTTTGGTTTAGTCGCCTCAGTGACTGTAGTTTTTACTTTAGCCTTTTTCTCTAGAATTTGGCGGTGGATTACACAACTTATAAGCGAATCGTTTTGTTTAAAAACATAGGCTAAACTATCGTTAATTCCCATTTCGTTGGTGAAGTAAGTAGAGAATCTTTTAGAAAACCCTCGTGGTATGTAGGTTGTGTTATACCCATCGGAAGAATAAGTATTTCGGTACTTGTTGTAAATATTCTGTGGCGGAACTTGATTGATACTGATGACTTCTGCACCTGCTGTTATCCTTTTTAGATTGGATTTATTTTTGACTACATATAATTTGTAATTAATCCATTCCAAATCAAATTGCGATAAGGGTCCAGCACCTAGTTTTGTAAGTCGGGTTAATTCTTTCGTTTCCGTCTTTTTAAATGGAGGCGATAAAACCATATGACCTTGACGAACGGATGCGATAACAGGACTTAGTAAAAAGAAAAACTCTTTGCTGGTTAAGGGTTTGTCAATAGCAGTTCTAACACTATCCAATTTTTGATTAAAGACTTCTTTGGAAATATAAGTATATAAACTTGGATGCAGTTTTTCAAGTTTATGCTGCACATAATCTACATCTTTAAGTAATTTTTCTTTAGATATGGTTTTGTCCAAATTTTGATTGTATTCTGCCACAGATGTACATCCCACTTGGAGTAAAGTTACAAAAGGTAAAAGAAAAATGGACTTTAGAACCGTTTTTATAGTAATAATTTTCAAATGCTTGGTATGTTTTTGTTGGATTTCAAATATAGTATTTAATCGAAATTAACAATCCTTCAATAAGATTATATTAACATTCTGCCATACAATACCAAAATATTTCTTTATATTTGAATGTAAAACAATAAAAAATACAATGCACTTAGAGTTAGAAAATATATTTACCAGCCAATTACCCGCAGATACTAATGAAAAAAATGAAACACGCCAAGTTTTAAATGCTTGTTTTTCTTATGTTTCGCCAAGAATACCATCCAATCCTAAATTAATTCATGCTACAGAAGAAGTTGCGGAACTTATAGGGATTTCCAAAGAAGAGTTAGAAAGCGAAGATTTTGTAAATTATTTTTCTGGTAAAAAAGTAATTCCTAATTCGAGACCTTACGCTATGAATTATGCCGGACATCAATTTGGAAATTGGGCAGGGCAATTAGGAGATGGTAGAGCTATTTCATTGACCGAAATTAAATATAAAGACCAAGTTTTTGCTTTACAACTTAAAGGTGCTGGTAGTACTCCTTATTCCCGTAAAGCCGATGGTTTGGCAGTATTACGTTCTTCTATACGAGAACATTTGTGCAGTGAAGCCATGTTTCATTTGGGTGTTCCAACGACACGGTCGTTATCTTTAATTCTTACTGGGGATGCTGTTTTGCGAGATGTTATGTACGATGGAAATCCTAATTATGAGAAAGGTGCTGTGGTATGTAGAGTCGCCCCATCATTTATTCGATTTGGGAATTTTGAATTATTTTCTTCTCAAAATGATATTACAACTTTAAAACTACTTGTCGATTTTACCATAAAAAACTACTATCCAGACATTAACTCTTTTGGAAAAGAGAAATATTTAGATTTTTTTAAATCGGTTTCCAATAAAACTAGAGAAATGATAGTGCATTGGCAACGAGTGGGTTTTGTTCATGGAGTTATGAATACCGATAATATGTCCATACTTGGATTGACTATAGATTACGGGCCTTACGGATGGCTGGAAGATTATAATTACAATTGGACCCCAAACACGACCGATAAAGAACAACGTAGATACCGATTTGAAAACCAACCCAATGTTGCCCAATGGAATTTATACCAATTGGCAAATGCTTTGTATCCTTTAATTAAAGAAGCAAAACCATTGGAATTACTATTGCAAGAATTCCAACAAATGTATCATTCTAACTATATAGATATGATGCAATCTAAATTAGGCTTGAAAAAAATAGATGCCGAAGATGGTAAACTTATTGCCAAATTGGAAAAAAACTTACAACTTTCGGAAACCGATATGACACTATTTTTCAGAGAATTAAGCTCTGTAAAGAAAAATGCTTCGCCTAGTGAAAGTATTGCAACTATAAACGATGCTTTTTACAAACCAGAAGAAATCAAAAAAGAAATTCTTAAATCTTGGAAAAATTGGTTTGAAAAGTACTTAAACAGACTAAAACTGGAGGAACAATCGGATGAAGAAAGAAAAACTGCAATGAATAGCGTAAACCCAAAATACGTTTTACGCAATTATATGGCAAAATTAGCAATTGATGCCGCCGAAGAAGAAGATTATTCAATTTTAAAAGAATTGCATGAGGTACTTAAAAAACCTTTTGATGAACAAGCAGATTATACTAAATGGTATGCTAAAAGACCCGATTGGGCTAGAAACAAAATAGGCAGTTCAATGCTATCTTGCAGTTCTTAATTTAAAAAGGTTATTAAATATATTTTAATAACCTTTTTAAGTATTCTTTTTAATTATGCCCAATGGCATTTAAATCTAGCTTATTTAATACTTATATTCCAGCTATAACTTTTATTTCATTAATAATTTTTACCGCTAAGTTGTCTGCTAATTCTTGAGTTGCAGCTTCGGTATAGATTCTAATAATTGGTTCGGTATTCGATTTTCTTAAATGTACCCAATTTTTTGCGAAATCAATTTTCACGCCATCAATGGTAGTAATATGTTCGTTTTTGTATTTATCGGTCATGGCAACTAGAATAGCATCCACATCAATTTGAGGGGTTAATTCTATTTTGTTTTTGCTCATATAATATTGTGGATAACTTGCTCTTAATTCTGCAACAGTCATATCTAAACTTGCTAAATGCGTTAAGAATAAGGCTACACCTACCAAACTATCTCTACCGTAATGCGATTCTGGGTAAATAATTCCGCCATTGCCTTCACCTCCAATAATTGCATTGGTTTCTTTCATTAAGGTTACTACGTTTACTTCTCCAACAGCACTTGCTTGGTAATTCCCTTTATGCTTATTAGTAATATCTCTCAAAGCACGAGAGGAACTCATATTAGAAACGGTATTTCCAGGAGTTTTACTTAATACATAATCGGCACAAGCCACTAAAGTATATTCTTCGCCAAACATTTCACCATCATTAGAGATGAAAGCTAAACGATCTACATCTGGATCAACAACAATTCCGAAATCGGCTTTTTCTTCTAAAACTAATTTACAAATATCTCCCAAATGTTCTTTTAAAGGTTCTGGATTGTGCGGAAATTGCCCATTCGGTTCACAATATAATTTTACGCATTCCACACCCATCAGTTCCAACAACTTCGGAATAATAATTCCACCCGAAGAATTCACACCATCCACTACAACTTTAAATTTTCTTTTGGCAACTGCTTCTGCATCTACCAAAGGTAAATCTAAAACTTCATCAATATGAATGTCCATATAGGCATCATTTACAGTGATTTCACCTAAAGAATCCACATCTACAAAATCAAACGCTTCGGATTCGGCAATTTCTAAAATCAATTCACCTTCTTTTTCGCTAAGAAATTCACCTTTTTCATTCAATAATTTTAAGGCATTCCATTGCTTCGGATTATGAGAAGCGGTTAATATAATTCCACCATTGGCTTGCTCCATCGGAACTGCAATTTCAACCGTTGGTGTTGTAGAAAGACCTAAATCAATTACATCAATACCTAATCCTAACAACGTGTTCATCACCAAGTTGTGAATCATAGGGCCAGAAATTCGGGCATCACGACCAATAACAACTTTTAACTTTCTTCCATCTTCCAACTTCCCGCTTCCTTCTTTTAAAAACGTTCCATAAGCCGAAGCAAATTTCACAGCATCAACAGGAGTTAAATTATCTCCTACTTTACCGCCAATAGTTCCTCGAATTCCAGATATTGATTTTATTAAAGTCATTTTTTTAGTTTAGAAGGTTATGAATTTAGAGAGTTTAGTATCTCCTTTATAATATTGGCAAATATAGTTATTCTTCTAATTCATTAAAAAGTAAATTTTCTATATTTACAAAACCTAAAACTCGCAACCCGATACTTTATAACAATAAATGAATTTCCTAGCCCATATATATCTTTCTGGAGAAAACGATTTGCTTAAAATTGGAAATTTTATGGCCGATAGTATTCGTGGGAATCGCTATTTAGAATATCCTGATGAGTTACGAAAAGGCATTTTATTACACCGTTATATTGATACATTTACCGATGCGCATCCTATTTACAGAAAAAGCAAACATCGTTTTCATGAAAAATATGGACATTATGCTGGGGTGATTATGGATATTGTTTACGATCATTTTTTGGCAAAGAATTGGGACTCTTATTTTAATGAAAATTTAGAAGTTTATGCCGAGAATTTTTACATTTTAATGCGAAGGAATTTCGATATCTTAACACCTAAAACCCAGAACCTATTACCTTATATGATGGATCAAAATTGGCTGGTACAATATGCTAGTTTAGAAGGTTTAGAGATTATTTTATTTCAAATGGATTACCGAACCAAACATCGAGTAAATATGCAGGAAGCCATTGTAGAAGTTCAACTTCATTATAACGAATTAGAAACAGAGTTCACATTGTTTTTTGAAGAATTACAACAATATTGCAAAGAAAAATTAATAGAATTAGCATGACATTTATTAACGATTTAGAAACGGAACTGAGAAAGAATTCCAATGGCGAACTAGCAATTAAGATGGCGAATTATATAAAAAATAAGTTTTCCTTTTTAGGAATTCAAGCGAACAACCGAAGAACCATTTTAAAAACCAATTGGCACAAGCATAAAGAAGAAGTTCAATCTAATTTCAGAAGTATTTGTTGGGAACTTTTCAATAAAAAAGAACGAGAATTTCACCAATGTGCAATTGATATTTTAGCGAAAGAAATCAAGAAAAAGTATATTTTAGAGGATATAGTTATAATTGAAAAATTATTGGTAACCAATTCGTGGTGGGATTCTGTTGATACTATTGCTAAATTTATTTTAGGCGGCTATTTACAACAATATCCGGAGAAAATTGAGGAAGTTATAGAACGTTTTTCTAACTCTGAAAACAGGTGGTTGAATCGAGCGGCTATTCTTTTTCAATTGAGTTATAAAGAAAAAACAAATTTTGATTTGCTTAAAGCACAATGTGAAAAGCATAAAGAATCTAAGGAATTTTTCATTCAAAAAGCCATTGGCTGGGCGTTGCGGGATTATAGTAGATTCAATCCAATAGGCGTTTCAAATTTTGTAAATTCTACCAATTTAAAACCTTTGAGCCAACGAGAGGCCATAAGAAATATAAAATAACCTATATTTGTTTTCCTTTTGAAAATGTTCACTAATGCCTAATCGTAAATCTGTTTCTGTTCAATTATTTTTCCGACGAATTACTCGACGGTTAGAGGCGGTATTCTTTTTAGCCAAAACCATTTTATCGGAAAGGAATTTTATTTATCTAGCGAGTGTTGCCGTGGCAATATCTTGTGCTTTGGCAGTAATTATTTTAAAGAGTTTTGCACACAATGTTTTTAAGTTTTCTAGCTATGCTAATGGGTATTTAAAATTACCTTATGCTAACAGTCTTTTTCCTATTATCGGAATTTTATTGACCGTTTTTGTGGTGAAGAAATTTCTAGATGGATCTATTGAAAAAGGTAGTTCCCGAATATTATTTGCCGTTGCAAAAAAAGGTGGCATTATGCCTAAAAAGCAAATGTATGCTCAAATAATTACAAGTTCGCTTACCGTTGGACTTGGTGGTTCTGCTGGATTGGAAAGCCCAATTACAATCACTGGAGCAGCATTTGGATCGAATTTTGCTCAAAAATATAAGCTATCCCAAAAAGATCGAATTTTGCTTTTGGCTTGTGGGGTTGCTGCCGGAATTGGTGCTGCTTTTAATGCTCCAATTGCAGGAGTGTTATTTGCTATTGAAGTTGTTCTAACCGATGTTAGTATTTCGGCTTTTATTCCAATTATAATATCTGCTGCAACGGGTGCTTTAGTATCGGAAATCCTTTTAAGTCAAGATGTACTGTTGAGTTTCAAACAAGAACTTACTTTTAATTTTCACAATACCCCTTATTATATTCTACTAGGTATTTTAGCAGGAATTGTATCCGTGTATCATGCAAGAAACTTTAGAAGAGTGGAACATTTTTTTAGCCGATTTAAAAATAACACTTATAAAAAAGCAGTATTTGGAGCCAGTATTTTAGCAATGCTAATTTTCTTTTTTCCAACCCTTTTTGGCGAAGGTTATGAAAGTATTAAAATCTTATCCAACGGACATCCCGAAACCATTTTAAATAATACTTTACTAGAAAACTACGAAAGTAAACAATGGGTTTTATTAGCATTTGTAGGAATTGTAGTTTTACTGAAATCGTTTGCAACTGGACTAACTATAGGCTCTGGAGGAAATGGAGGTAACTTTGCTCCTGCTCTATTTGTAGGTTCTTACTTAGGTTTTTTTGTTGCAAAAGCTATCCATTTGTTAGGTTTATCCAATACTTTACCTATTGCAAATTTCACAATTGTAGGAATGGCAGGAATATTAAGCGGTTTATTTCATGCACCATTAACGGCAATTTTCTTAATTGGAGAGATAACTGGTGGTTACGATTTAATGGTTCCGTTAATGATTGTATCTTCTATTAGTTATGCTGTATCTAAACAATTTGACAATTATTCTATGGATGTTAAAGCCTTAGCCGATCGTGGCGAAGTTTTTACCAGTGATAAAGATAAAAATATTCTACAAAGCATTGACTTTTTAAAACTAGTAGATACTAGTGTTAAAACTACTTCACTTGACAAATCATTAGAAAGTTTAGTGGATCATTTAGCAACAGTTAATCTATCAATAATTCCGGTATTGGATGAGAAAAACAAACTATTAGGAATCGTTGATTTTGAAGAAATTCGATCTATTATTTTTAATCCTTATCGGATAAAATTTACAATGATAAGTGAAATTCTTTCGCATCCCAAAGAAATAATTCACCACGATGACGGTATGGAAAGTATCATGGAAAAATTTGAAACTTCTAATCAATCACATCTTATTGTTACTAATAATGGAAAGTTTTTTGGATTAATTTCTAAAATGGATATTCTAGAAGCCTATAGAGAGAAATTAAAAGAAATGATTATTGAATAAACAATTTTAATATTTATAATTTGATATTTGGTATTTCAAACCTATATTTGTAATCCAATAAAAATTCAATGGAACAATTTGTAGTATCTGCTCGTAAGTACCGTCCGCAAACATTTAAAGATGTGGTGGGACAACAAGCTATTACAAATACTTTGCTTAATGCTATTGAAACTAACCACCTTGCTTCTGCCTTATTATTTACAGGACCTCGTGGTGTTGGAAAAACAACTTGCGCTCGAATTTTGGCTCGAAAAATTAACCAACCTGGTTATGATGATCCCAACGAAGATTTTGCATTTAATGTTTTCGAATTGGATGCCGCTTCTAACAACTCGGTAGATGATATTCGGAATTTAATTGACCAAGTTAGAATTCCCCCACAAACCGGCCAATACAAAGTTTATATTATAGATGAGGTGCACATGTTATCTTCTGCAGCTTTTAATGCTTTTTTAAAAACATTAGAAGAACCGCCTAAACATGCCATTTTCATTTTAGCAACGACGGAAAAACACAAAATAATTCCAACTATATTATCTCGTTGTCAAATATTTGATTTTAAACGAATTACGGTTAAAGATGCCAAAGAACATTTAGCAGAAGTTGCAGCAAGTCAAGGAATAACTTGCGAAGATGATGCCTTACATATTATTGCACAAAAAGCAGATGGTGCCATGCGAGATGCTTTGTCTATTTTTGACAGGGTGGTTTCTTATTGTGGAACCAATCTAACTCGTCAGGCAGTTACAGAAAACTTAAACGTTTTAGACTACGAAACTTACATAACAATTACCGATTTGATTTTGGAAAATAATATTCCTCAAATCTTAATTTCTTACAATGAAATTTTAGCCAAAGGATTTGATGGACACCATTTTATTTCTGGATTGGCTTCTCATTTTAGAGATTTATTAGTTTGTAAAAATCCAGCAACTTTAACTTTGTTAGAGGCTGGTGAACAAGCACAAAAATTATATGGAGAGCAAGCACACAAATGCCATTCGGATTTTCTTTTAAAAGGAATCGAAATTGCTAATGATTGCGACCTAAAATTTAAAGTTTCCCAAAACCAACGACTGTTGGTTGAACTAGCACTTATGCAGCTTTGCTCTATCAACTTTGATGGAGAAAAAAAAAAGCTGAGTTTATAATTCCACCCACCTATTTTAGAAAACAAGATTTCTCTATTGCAGAAGTTGGAAGTCGGAAGACGGAAGATGGAAGTGATTTAGAAGTACGAAGTACGAAGTTGGAGATACGAAGTGATTCTGAAGTTGGAGCTACGAAGTTGGAAATACAAAGTGAAGATGTGGTTGAAATAGTTTCTACCATTACCCAAGACCCAGAACCTAGAAACCAGAACCCAGAACTTACAACACCCCAACTTAAAGTTTCTGCTTTATCCTTATCGAGTATTAGAGCTAAAAAAGAAATGCAAGAAGCACAAAAAGGAGTGGTAAAAGAAGTAGTTCATTTTCCAACAGAGGAATTTACCGAAACTGAAATGCTAACTTTTTGGTTTAAATATGCCCAAAGATTAAACGACAAAGGATTGATGATTATGGGTTCGCTATTGCGAATTAGTGACCCAAAATTAGAGGGTTTTAAAATCGTTTACGAATTACCCAATGAAGGTTCCAAAATTGATTTTGAAAGAGAAAAAAATGAACTTTTAGGATATTTACGAGGCCATTTACACAACCACGAAATTAACATTGAAGTTATAGTAAATGAAAATGTAAAAAGCAAAGTGGCTTTTACGGCACAAGACAAATACAATAGATTAAATGAAATCAATCCGCATTTAGAAGAATTACGAAAAACATTTGATTTAGATTTATAAAAAAAAAGGGATTGAAAAAACTTCAATCCCTTTTTTAATTATACTTCGAACCTACTTTTCTCCTTTTTTTAAAAAATCAATCAAGCCATTCATATAGGTTTGTTGGTCGTCATACATACTCATGTGGCTTCCGTTGGCGCAGTACAAATAAGTTCCTTTTGTAAATTGAGTTGCCATCCATTTCATGTATTCAGGATCCATCGTATCGTATTTTCCTCCAATAACTAAAGTAGAAATGGTAATATTTTTCAATTCTTTAGAAACATCCCAATTAGTTAATTTACCTGAAAGGCCTAATTCGCTTGGTCCTTGCATAGTAATATAAAGCGATTGATTCATTCTTCCAGAAGATCTTGTTACCGGCTCAGGCCATTCATTAACTGGTTTTCTTAGTATATGCTGATTATAGAAATTTGCCATCAATAATTCCATGTATTTAGGATTGGCATAATCTTTTTTGGCTTCCAAATCTCTAATCGTTTTTAATACTTCTGGATTCATTTGTTTTTCTAACACTTTAGAATATTCGCCATATTTAGGGCAACTAGCCATCATATTAGAAACCACTAGACCTTTTAAATTATTCTGATATTTCAAGGCATATTGCATTGCAAGTATTCCACCCCAAGAATGTCCCAAAAGATAAAAATTATCTTTGTTAAGTTGCAAAGCAACACGAACTTGCTCTACTTCCTCTACATATCGTGGTAAATCCCACATAGTAGTGTCGTTTGGATTGTCAGAAAAACCAGTACCTAGTTGATCGTAATAGATAAATTCGATTCCTTCTTTTGGAAGAAAACTTTCCATACATTCAAAATATTCGTGCGACAATCCGGGACCGCCATTAAGCAATAGCACTTTTATTTTCGGATTGTTTCCAAAACGTTTTGTCCAAACATTAAACTTTCCTTTAGGAGTTTCAATTGCAATCATTTTAACTCCGCCATTTTGAATTCCAGTTTCTTGCGATTCGAAATAAGTAAAGGGTTTTTCTTCATGTTTACAAGAAACTAAAGATAAAAATGTTAAAAGTAAAATTATTTTTTTCATAATATGGGTTTTGTGTTTTGAAATTAATTTTTAATTTAAATAGTACCATAATATAAAGCCTTAACAATTCCATCGGAAAGTCCTATTTTAGGCACGTATATTTGTCGGGCACCACTCCATTTCATAGCATTAAGATAGATTCTGGTTGCAGGAATGATAACGTCGGCTCGATCGGTATTTAAACCAAGTTCGGCTATGCGCTGCTCGTAAGTTAAAGAATTTAAATATTGGTATTGAGCATTTAAATACAAGAAAGACAAGGGTTTATCTTGTTGTTTTTCGGAAAGTTTGAATAACTTATTAATATTTCCACCCGAACCAATAAGGGTAATATTTTCATATGGCTTGCAATTCGTAGTAATCCATTTTTCAATTTCTTGCCAAACAACTTCATTTACCATGTCATTAAGTAATCGAACTGTACCATTTTTAAAAGATTTAGACGCCACCATTTGTCCATCTGCAAAAAGAGAAAATTCGGTGCTACCACCACCAACATCTACATATAAATATGTTTTATCAGTAGCAATAAAATTATGCAAGTCAGAGGATGCAATAATAGCTGCTTCTTGTTTTCCGTCAATTATTTCAATCTCAATTTTAGTTTTTTCTTTAATAATAGCTGCAACTTCTTTTCCATTATAGGCTTCTCTCATTGCAGAAGTTGCACAAGCCTTGTAATTATCAACTTTATAAACTTTCATTAAAAGTCTAAAAGCATCCATTGCATCTACCATTCTATCAATATTTTCGGAAATAATTTCACCAACAGTAAATGCATCCTGACCCAAACGAATTGGCACCCTAATAAGTGCCGATTTATTGAATTGTGTTTCTTTGCCTTCTTGTTCTACTATGTTGGTTATTAGCAATCGCATGGCATTGGAACCAATGTCAATTGCAGCATATTTTTTTATTGAAATCATGTCTTATGGTTGGGTATTATTTTGTTTGTACTAAAACATATTTTCACTAGTAGTCTCCTGCTGGTTTTGATAATAATTATAGGTTTCCTGTTGGGCTCTAAAAATTGGTTCGTTTTCTTTTCTAATTCTATATTTATTATCTAGTTTTTCTGAATGGTATCTCGCTTTTACATTTCCTTTCCAGCCAACTTCAAAGGTATCAATTAGTTGTTTTTTAATATCTTCTTGATAAATTGGACATGTTACTTCTACCCTACCATCGATATTTCTAGTCATAAAATCGGCAGATGATATAAACACGTCGGGATTACCGTCGTTACAAAATATAAAAACTCTAGAATGTTCCAGAAAATTATCAACAATACTAATTGCTTCAATATTTTCACTCATACCTTTTACTCCGGGTATTAAGGAACAAATTCCACGAATTTGTAATTTCATTTTCACACCAGCATTACTAGCTTCATATAGTTTGTCTATCATTGCAAAATCTGAAAGACTATTCATTTTTAAATTTATATAAGCTGGTCTTCCTGCCATGGCATTATGAATTTCTCTATCAATAAGTTTATAGAATTTAGCTCGCGAATAATGTGGTGAAACTATTAAATGTTTATATCGATGCAATCTATAATTGATATCAAAAAAATCGAAAATTTTAGTAACATCTTTTAATATTTGTGAATGACTAGTTAATAAAGTAACATCCGTATACACTTTAGCTGTTGCTTCATTAAAATTTCCAGTAGAAATAAACCCATAGCGCTTTAACTTGTTTTCTTCAAGTCTTTCAATTACGCATATTTTACTGTGCACTTTAAGTCCTTTAATTCCAAAAATTAGTTCAATTCCTTCTTGTTGCATTTGTTCGGCATAGGAAATATTATTAGCTTCATCAAAACGTGCTTGAAGTTCAATTTGAACCACCACTCGTTTTCCATTTTTAGCAGCATTAATTAAAGAACTGATAATTTGAGAATTTTTGGCTAAACGATATAATGTAATTTTTATAGTTGTTACCTTAGGATCTAAAGCTACTTCTCTCAAAAATTTTATTAAATAAGAAAACGATTGATAGGGCGCAAAAATGAGGAAATCTTTTTGGGATATTTTTTGTAAAATACTTCCTTCAAATGACAATCCTAAAACATCCAAAGGTTTTTTTTGTTGGTATAATAAATCAAACCTTCCTAAATTTGGAAAATTCATATAATCTCTACGGTTATGGTATCTTCCGCCGGGAATAATGCTGTCGGTTGATTCAATTTTCATTCTATTCAAGAAAAAATCCAAGGTAT
The DNA here is from genome assembly GCA_947452415.1 of Flavobacteriaceae bacterium. Lineage (GTDB taxonomy): Bacteria > Bacteroidota > Bacteroidia > Flavobacteriales > Flavobacteriaceae > Flavobacterium. The sequence goes on along the minus strand of CANGCT010000002.1, from coordinate 46,624 downwards.
CTTTATCAATAGTTTTATCATAAACGAAACGAACAGGCTCCCCTATTCTTCTATCTTTTACCGAAGTTGCAATTTTTTGCAACATACTTTTACTCATATCACTATCAATATCCAATTGGGCATCTCGAGTAATTTTTATCATGTGTGCTGAAATACTTTCGTAATCAAAAATATTAAAAATACTACTTAAATTGTATCGAATTACATCGTCTAATAACATAATGTATTGTTTGGCTCCAATAGAAGGAAGTACTACAATTCTATTAATGTTTTTTGGTATTTCAATAATGGCATACCGAATCTCTTTTTTGGGTTTTATTAATCCTAATACTTTGGATTTTTCATCCGTTTTCATGACTAATTTAATAGCCAAATATCCTGAAGTATCTTTTAATAAAGGAAATTCTGCTAAATCATTTAGGATAATAGTGACTAGTTCTGGACTTACTTTTTCAATAAATAATTCATGAACGAAGTCTTGATGTTCTTGGCATAACTGATTTTCATTTACAATTATGATATTTTCTTTTTCTAATTGTTTTTCAATAATACTAAGTATTCTCAAACTTTCGGATTGTTGCTGAATAACTATTGCGGTAATATCTTTTACCAATTGTTGGGCACTAATTCCGCCTAGAATTTTTTCTCCTGTTTTACCAGACAAACTTAAGCGCCGAATAGCAGCAAAGCGAACTCTGAAGAATTCATCTAAATTATTTGAGAAAATTCCTAAAAAGCGAAGCCTATCCAATAAAGGAACAGCTTCATCAGCAGCTTCTTGTAATACTCGAGCGTTAAAAGTTAACCAACTTTTTTCTCTATCTATATATCTATAATTGGCATTTGTAATCATATATTTAGTTCTCTCTTAAAAATATAATGTTTTGAGTTATTCCTTTTTGTAATGGTATTCCAAGAATTAATATCAAAATTAATGGATACAAATCTAGATGTTGGTATGTTAGCCACAAATTTATTAACAAAATCTGTAATAGCACTATTATGTACAAAAAGAATTAGGTTTTCTCAATCATTTTGGATTTAGAGTGGCAAATTAAGATTAGATGTTTCATTTATCATTTTGCTAAGCAATTATAAAATATTGGATTTAATCAATAAAAAAAAGTCTTTCCAATAAAATGAAAAGACTTTTGTCGGGGTGGCAGGATTCGAACCTGCGGCCTCCTGCTCCCAAAGCAGGCGCGATAACCGGGCTACGCTACACCCCGAAAGCGGATGCAAATATAGCCACAATAAATCAGTTCTCAAAATATTTTCACCTAATAATTTAAATAAATTTTCCATATTATTTCTGTTCGCATTTTTAGGAATATATTTCAATAAAAACTTACCTTTGCATTTATTAAAAATTATGTTATGTCTGAAACAATTGAAAAAATAAAATGTCTTATTATAGGTTCTGGACCAGCGGGTTATACTGCTGCTATATATGCTTCAAGAGCTAATATGAATCCGGTTTTGTACCAAGGGACACAGCCTGGCGGACAATTAACTACTACCAATGAGGTAGAAAACTGGCCTGGAAATCCTGAAGGAATTACTGGACCAGAAATGATGATTAACTTACAACTACAAGCACAACGTTTTGGCACCGATGTTCGGGATGGATGGGCTACTAAAGTAGACTTTTCAGGGCCTATACATAAAGTTTGGATTAATGATACTAAAGAATTACATTGTGAAACTGTAATCATTTCTACTGGAGCTTCTGCAAAATATTTAGGTTTAGATTCTGAACAACATTATTTAAAAATGGGTGGTGGTGTATCTGCATGTGCTGTTTGCGATGGTTTTTTCTATAGAAATCAAGAAGTTGTAATAGTTGGAGCTGGAGATTCGGCTTGTGAGGAAGCACATTACCTTTCTAAGCTTTGTAAAAAAGTGACCATGCTAGTAAGAAGTGAGCAATTTAGAGCTTCTAAAATCATGGCAGAACGTGTTAGAAAAACTGAAAATATTGAAATATTATTGAATACAGAAACCGATGAAGTTTTAGGTGACGGACAGGTAGTTACTGCTGTTCGTGTTAAAAACAGAAACTCTGGTGAAACTAAAGAAATTCCTGCAACTGGTTTTTTCGTAGCAATTGGACATAAGCCAAATACCGATATTTTTAAAGACTTTATCACCCTAGATGAAACTGGATATATAGTAAGCATTCCCGGTACTTCCAAAACAAATGTTACTGGTGTATTTGTAGGTGGTGATGCCGCTGACCACGTGTACCGTCAAGCAATTACTGCTGCAGGAACTGGATGTATGGCTGCTTTGGATGCCGAAAGATATTTGGCAAGCAAAGAATAATATTTCCTCAGTTTAAGATTTAAATCCTTTAAAAGTAAAATTTTTAAAGGATTTTTTTTTACAATTAAACCATATTTCATTTTTAAAGTCTTAACAACTATTATAACCAAAAAAAAGTTTATGAAAAATAATTATTCTTTATTTTATTTAGCAAAAAAATGGACAAATAAAATAGTTTTAATTGGACTTATCTGTATCTCCTATCAAAAAAATCAGGCACAACAAAAATCCATTATTTTAGGAAGACCAACTAATACTTCAATTACTGCAAGTATCTTATTTGATCAAAATGTGAACTATTTTTTAGAATATGGTTTACAAACCGGGAATTACACAAACACATCCATTACTTATACTAACGCTTCAAATGTTCCTGATGAAATTGATTTAACTGGATTATTGCCAAATTCTAAATATTATTATAGAATGCAATATAAACTTATTGGGGCATCTACTTATTCAACAACTCCAGAATACCATTTTCAAACCCAGCGCTCTGCAGGAAGTAATTTTACATTTACGGTAGAAGCCGATGAACACTTATATAGTAACTACTCAAATGCAGCAATGTATCAAACTACTCTTACAAATGAAGCATCCGAAAATCCTGATTTTATGCTATCCTTAGGAGATATATTTGGTGATGACCACGCCCCTACTGTCACTAGTAGTAATGATATGGATATTTTGCATAAAAATTACAGAGAATATCTTGGAGCTGTATGCACTTCGATTCCATTTTATGTTTGTTTAGGAAATCACGAAGGAGAAAATGATTATTTTCTTAATGTAAATGGAATTTATACCACTTCAACCAACTCATTACCAGTTGCTCCAAACGGAATTGGAGTTTGGGGAACACAATGGAGAAAATATTATTATCCAAACCCATTTCCAAATAATTTTTATTCAGGAAACAGTACTGTCGAAGATTTTGGAATTGGCATGCCTGAAAATTATTATGCTTGGACTTGGGGCGACGCTCTTTTTGTAGTATTAGACGTGTATAGAACCGAAATATTTCCTGGTGCAACTCCTGCGGATGGATCTAAGCCACAAAACTGGGATTGGACATTAGGGCAAGCTCAATATTTATGGATGCGAGGAGTATTAGAAAATAGCACTGCAACTCATAAATTTGTTTTTGCACATCATTCTAGGGGTCAAGGTCGCGGAGGTAGTGCTTGGGCAACTGGATACGAATGGGGAGGAATGCAAAACAATCAATATAAATTTGATCAATACCGTCCTGGTTGGGGAAAACCAATTCAAAAAGTATTTGAAGATACAGGGGTAGATATTTTCTTTCAAGGACACGATCATTTGTACGCAAAAGAACAATTAAATGGAGTTGTCTATCAAGAAGTCCCTATGCCTAGCGATGCTACTTATACCTTTGGTTATACTGCAAATGCAACCGCATATACCGATGTAACTTTAGATGGCACGGGACATATTAAAGTAAATGTAACGCCAGATTGTGTTACTGTAGATTATGTGAAATCTTACATTCCTGGTACAAATGGTTCTGCAGGTCATACAAATGGAGAAATTGGCTATTCGTATACAGTTGGTACTTGCGCCTTAAATTCAAATGAAGTAGCTAGTACAAAATCGGAGGTTATTGCTTTTCCAAATCCAGCTAACGATATATTAAATATTTATTTTACAGATAATACTTATAACCATCATTATGAAATAACAAATATTCTTGGACAATCATTACTATTATTTGAATCAAATGAAATAGATATATCTAAAATTCCAGATGGAGTTTACTTTTTAAAGATAGACGAAAATTCAAGATTAACTAAAAAGATAATGATCAAACACTAAACTAAATTAAGATGAAAAATTATTATATATTTATTTTAACATTATCATTTGTTTTTACTATTAATGCTCAAACTGTTTCTAGACAAGAAATATTGGGAAAACCAAGAGATACTGGTATTTCAATTAATATGTTCTTTTCAACAGCGGCAGAAATGGCAGTGCAATATGGTGCTACAAGTGGTGTCTATCCATCACAAACAAGTTGGCAAACCTTTGCAGCAAATGAACCTGCAGAAATAACAATTAATGGTTTACAACCTGATACTAAATACTATTATAGAGTAGTTCATAGAAATCCGGGAGATATAAATTTTACTTCTCGAACAGAGCATTATTTTCACACACAAAGGCAACTTGGAAGCCCGTATACATTTGTAGTTCAAGCCGATCCACATATGGATGCGTCTACAAACGTTGCATTATATCAAAGATGTTTGCAAAACCAATTAGAAGATAACCCAGATTTCATGATTGATTTAGGAGATTTTTTAATGACGGATAAATTAAAAAACCTTACTACAAATACAATTCCACATGATACAATTGGATACCGATGTAATTTACTTCGCTCAAATTACGAAACCATTTGCCATTCTGTTCCGTTATTTAATGTGTTAGGAAACCATGAAGGCGAAGCAGGTTGGAATTTAGATGGGACTGCCAATAATATTGCTATTTGGAATACCCAAGAAAGACAAAAATATTTTTTAAATCCTGGGCCTGATGGATTTTATTCTGGTGATAGTACAACAGAAAATTTTGTAGGACCCAATAATACGCCTGGACAAAGAAAAGCATATTATTCTTGGACATGGGGAGATGCTTTATTTCTTGTAATTGATCCTTATTGGAACACAAATCCGAAACCAAATGCAAATGCAAATACCGGTTGGTATTGGTCACTGGGAGCAACACAATACAATTGGCTTAGAACTACTTTGGAAAACAGTAACGCTAAATTCAAATTCATTTTCTCGCATCAAATTGTTGGTGGCGATCCAGAAGGTCGTGGAGGTACTGAATATGCTGATAAATACGAATGGGGAGGCATGAATTCTGATGGTGTAACTCCTGGTTTTGCAACTTATAGACCAGGATGGTATAAACCTATTAAAGATTTATTAACAGAAAATCATGTAAATATATTTTTTCACGGGCACGACCATTTGTATGTTAAGCAAGATAAAGATTGTTTAGTATATCAAGAAACGCCACAACCTAGTTTACCAAATTTTAATTATCCGTCACAAGCTGCAACTTATGGATATCTTGCAGGACAAATTGTAGGAAATTCTGGTCATTTAAGAGTAACTGTTACAGGAACTGGACTCCAAGTAGATTATGTTCGTGCCTATTTACCTGCAAATGAATCAGCAACTAGACACAATAAAGATATTTCAGCTACCTATACCATCGGATTGAGTAATTGTTATAATCTAAGTACTAATTCTGCTGTAATTTGGAACAGCAATTATGCTGACGAAATTGCCTATCCTAACCCTTTTTCTAAAGAAACAACTATTGCTTTTACTTTGAATTCTCCTCAGAATATTTCGATAACTATCTATAATGAATTAGGACAAATTGTTAAAGAACTAATAAATGGAAACTTTGTGAATGAAGGAAAATTCCAAGTTATTTGGGATGGTACTAACAATGGTGGTGGTGATGCCATAAATGGAGCCTATTTTTATAAAATTTCGGGAGAAAACGGAGAAGTAAAATCTGGAAAATTACTATTAAAAAGGTAACTCAAGAAAAAAATAAGTAAATTGTACAAGAATTTTATATTAATGGCATCTAAAAAACATAAATCATAAATTATGAAAAAAATCATCCTAATTCTAGTCTGTATGTTGAACAGTTATATGTTTTCGCATACTTTAAATTACGAAAAAATTGTATTAAGACATTGGTCTATTCAAAAGGATAATACTTTTATTGACGGATCTTTTAGTAAATTAAAAAATGGATTAGTATCTATTGAAGATGCGCAAAATAGAATTATTAATGTTCCTTTAGAATCACTTTCAGATGCTGATCAAGCGTATGTAAAGAAAAGAGAAGAAGCTATTATTTATTTAAATACTTCTATTCCTTCAGTAAAAAAGTCGGAAAATAATTCTCCTTTCTTAATAAAATCTTTACTGATTGTTATTTTTTTATTGGTTTTTGGGATATGTATTTTCAAAATCGCAGAAAGAAAAAAAATAAAATATTTAGTTCCAATACTTTTTGCTGGTTTAGTGATGACTTTATTTAGTTTTGGCAAAAAATTACTTACCACTACTGATCCTAACTTTGTAAATTCTGCTTTTATTCCATTCATTCCAAACGTTCATACATCATGGGATAATAATTATTTTTATGTAGAAAGCAAAGGAATTCCAAACCATACTATGATGGTTGGAATATCCAATCATGGTTGGCAACAACAAGTACCCAACCCGCAATGTTATATTGGAGCCAACCATTGGAGTATTCCTTTAAACCCTGTAATTGCTGCAACTCCAACACTAATTGATAACGTACATTTTACGCGTGGGGCTATTGCTATTGCAGCTAATGGTGTACCTATTTTTAATTACCATACAAATACTGGAGTAGATTCCTATACAGATGGTCAATTAGATAATTATGGAGGTCATTGTGGTCGTGCAGATGACTATCATTACCATACCGCACCTATTCATTTATACACTTTAGGACAAACAACAACAAACCTTCCGTGTGCATTTGCACTTGATGGATTTGCTGTTTATGGTAATTTAGAGCCTGATGGAACTCCAATGACCGCTTTAGATACTAATCACGGTCATATAGGAACTAATGGTGTATATCATTACCACGGCACTTCAACTGCGCCTTATATGATAGGAAGTTTTGTAGGACAAGTAACTGAAGACTCTACCTATCAATTGATTCCTCAAGCAGCTGCTCATCCAGTTAGAAATGAAAACTGGACACCTCTTTCAGGCGCACTTATAACTTCCTGCGTTGCTAATACAAATAATAATGGATATAACCTTTCTTATACTTTAAATGGAACTCCTGGATATGCAACAAATTTTAGTTGGAGCGGTTCAACTTATACTTTTAATTATGTAACACCATCTGGAACAACAACTACAAATTATAATGGTTTCACACAATGTACGGTTCCATTAGCAAACAATGTTTTTGCATTGGATAATGCAATTACATTATATCCTAATCCAGCAAAAGATATTCTGCAAATTAATTTTGGATCTGATAGTAGTGAAAATGACATCCAAAACGTTGCTATATATGGAATTAAAGGAGATTTGATTTTAAAAACAGATGGTTTTAAATCAAATATTGATATAAAAAACTTAGCTTCTGGCACCTATTTTGTAAAATTTCAATTTTCAAATGCACAAATAACTAAAAAACTATTAGTAAAATAATAAATGAAAATAGTAAACTTATTAGTATTGTATTCAATATCTAGTATTGCTCAATACACTGGAACAGCTTCCGTGACTCATGGATTGGCTACTACTACTATATCAAATTTATATACTTGTTCTGGTGGTCGAATTTCTGCTGAAGGAACAATTACAGCAATTGACAATTCCATATGGACAGTACCTGCAATAACTAATTATTCCAATACTTCTTTTCCTTTTGCATCCGATTTAAACAATATTTGTAATGGTCATAATTATGCTAATGAAACTAATGCATTAGCTGCATTAAATGGTTCTGATATAGTTACAGTTGATACTAATGGAGAAATAATAACAGCATATATTTTTTCAGACAATTATTTTGAAATGTATGTAAATGGAGTACAAGTTGGCAAAGACAATGTTCCTTATACTCAATTTAATTCAAATATTGTTCGATTTAAGGTTAATCGACCTTTTACAATTGCAATGTTGTTGGTAGATTGGGAAGAACGCTTAGGTGTTGGAGCAGAAACTAGCGGTGCATATAGCTTCCATTGTGGAGATGGTGGAATGGTCGCTGTTTTTAAAGACTTGAATAATTCAATAATTGCGAAAACAGGTTCGGATTGGAAAGCACAAACATTTTATACTGCTCCAATTATGGATTTAACTTGTCCAACAGAAAACGGTTCTTTACGCTTATCTGGAAATTGTAGTACTGCTGATAGCAATTCTGGCAATAATTATTATGGCTTACATTGGGCACGACCTGCAAATTGGACTCAAGTAACATTTGATGATAGTTCTTGGCCAGCTGCTACTTTATATTCTAATGCTACAATTGGAGTTGACAATAAACCCGCATATACCAATTTTACAAATATTTTTGATAATCCAACAAATGATGCTCAATTTATATGGAGCACCAATGTTATTTTAGATAATGAAGTGATTGTTAGAAAAACGGTGGCAGCAAGTTTATCTAATAACACAAATTTAGAAAATGAAAATCAAATTCGAATCTATCCAAATCCAGCAAAAAATCAATTTGAAATAGAAACCACTTCTAACATTCAAGACAAACTAAAAAGTATTCAAATTTATAATTTATTAGGAGAATTAATTTTTAGTTCAAATAACTATTTAAAAACAATTGAAACTTCTAAATTTTCATCTGGTGTTTATATTGTGAAAATCAATTGTGAAGATTTTGAAATTTCAAAAAAATTAATTCTAAATTAAATATGAACAAAATAGCATTTCTTCTTCTGTCAACGATATCCTTTGCGCAAAGTGTAACCAAATCCATCCTTTTATTGCCCGATACTGGGCAAACTACTAGTTATACTTCCACCGTTGGCGAAGATCATGATTACAGTATCAATGTGCCTTCGTTTACCAATAATGGAAATGGTACGATAACAGATAATGTGACTCAATTAATGTGGCAACAAACGGACGGCGGTGAAATGACTATAGAAAATGCAATTGCCTATTGCAGCACACTTACCCTTGGTGGCTATTCGGGATGGCGATTACCTACCCCAATGGAGGCTATGAGTATTCTTAACTTACAAAAAAATAATCCTGCAATGGATATAGTTTATTTCCCTTCTACTGGTGCAGAATATTGGTGGACAAATACCTTTCAAGTTGGTGATGTTTCTAAAGTTTGGTGCACTAATTCTGGCGGAGGAATTGGCAACAAACCCAAAGCAGAAACCATCAGTGCAGGAGGAACTAAAAGTTATCATGTAAGAGCAGTTAGAGATATAACAACACCAACAATTTTAACAAATCATTTTACAGATAATGGCAATGGTACAGTAACCGATAATGTAACGCAATTGGTTTGGCAAAAAGTGCCTAACGCTAACCTATTCAATTGGGAACAAGCCATTACTTATGCCGAAGGGTTAACTTTGGCAAATGCAACAGATTGGCGGTTACCAAACATCAAAGAATTACAATCTTTAAACATAGAAAGCAATTCTAATCCTTCTGTAAACACTACTTATTTTAGCACCATAGGTATTCACAATTATTGGTCATCAACTACGCTTTTACCTAATCCTAATAATTTAACAAGTGCTTGGTATTGGAATACACAATTTGGAATAACAACTTATGACAACAAGACTAATTCAAATTATGTAATTTGTGTAAGAGGAAATCCTGTTTTAGGTTCTTCAGATTTCTCAATGAAAAGTAACATTCAAATATATCCTAACCCTGCATCGAATTATGTACTTTTAAATTTTCCGAAAGTTTTGAATTTGGTGCAAATAGAAATAACCGATACCTCTGGAAAAATTGTTTTCTTCAAAGAAGAAAAATCGATTATAAACGAGTACAAGATTGATGTTAAAGAATTTTCAGACGGAATATATTTCATTAATCTAATTAGTGAGAATATAAAAAATACTTATAAAGTACTTATAAAAAAATAACCATGCTGAATAAAAATTTCCTTGTTGTTCTATTTCTTATTAGTTTTATTAATTATGCTCAACAAAGAAATGTTGTTTTAATTATTGCCGATGATTTAGGTAAAGATTATTGTGACATCTATCCCGATCATGCGGCCAATGTTGTCAATTTAACAAATGTTAAACGTCTTTTGCCTCGAGGCATTGTCTTTAACAATGCATGGTCTAATCCATTGTGTTCACCAACTCGTGCTGGAATTTTAACTGGTAGGTATAGTTTTAGAACTGGTGTGGGCGATGTAGTTGATGGTGGAAACAATAAATTAAGCATCAATGAAAACATAATTCCAAAGGTACTAAACATCTATTCCCCAAACGGAATATCCAAAGCCTGTATTGGGAAATGGCACTTAACAACTTTTGCTCCAATAGGTTACAACTACCCTACTACAATGGGATTTGATCACTATGAAGGAAGTTTAACTGGAGCATTAGGACAACCTAGTCAATTAGTTACTGGATTTTATAATTGGTCAAAAATTACTAATGGCGTAAGTTCAACTTGTACCAATTATGCCACAACTGAAAATGTTAATAATGCCATTGCTTATATTAACAGTCAGCCTACAACAAAACCTTTCTTTTTATATTTAGCATTTAATGCACCACATACTCCTTATCATTTGCCCCCTGCCAACTTGATTACTAATACTGGTTTATCGGGAACGCAAGCAGATATTACGGCCAATCCGGTTCCTTATTTTCAGGCAATGACTGAGGCGATGGACAAAGAAATTGGGCGCTTTTTTGACTATTTAATTAGTTCTGGGAAATGGGATACTACCGATATTATTTTCATTGGCGACAATGGTGATGATTCTTTGGTGGCACAAAGCAATCCTTCAAAAGGAAGCATTTATCAAGGTGGAGTTACTGTTCCGATGATTATTTCTGGTCCAGATGTAGTAAATCCAAATAGAACTAACAATTCATTAGTGAACACTACCGATTTATTTGCTACAATATTAGAACTTTTTGGTGATACTAATTGGCAAAGTCAAATTCCAACAACAAATGTAGACAGCCATAGTTTATTGCCAATATTATCTAACCAAGCTACTTCAGTAAGACCTTGGGAATTTACTGAAATTTTTAAACTAACACCAACTTCAGGAGATGGAAAAGCAATGAGAAATGCAGATTATAAATTGATGAAATTTGATGATGGAACCGAAAAGTTTTTCAATTTAACCAATAACCCTGCAGAAACCAACAATCAAAATTTACTATTGGGAACCCTTACTCCTACTCAAAGTTCTAATTACAGCTATTTATGCAGTGAAATGACCAATTTGGTTGGAGGAACTTCCTATTGCAATCCGCTTCTTTCGGTCGATACTTCTACTTTTGAAACAAATGAAATGAAACTATTTCCAAATCCGTTTCATTTTAAAATAAATTTAAAATCCTATACTGGAAATGAAAATTACGAACTTTATTCTAATTTAGGTCAACTCATATTTAAAGGAAAATCTATTGAAAATCAAGATTTTTCAACTTTAGCAAATGGCATCTATTTCTTAAAAATAATAGACCAAACAAGTACTACATTTAAGTTGGTTAAAGATTAAATGATGAATTATCTCCATACTATAGAGCAGTATATCGCATTAGGATTTACTCATGTTCTTCCGTATGGTTTTGATCACCTTCTTTTTATCTTAAGTATTTTCTTTTTAAATTCTAAGTTAAAATCGGTAGTGATTCAATGCTCGGTTTTTACATTGGCTCATAGTCTATCTTTAGGATTAGCAGCATCTGGAATATTGATGCCAAACTTCAATTATATTGAACCTTTAATTGCGCTTTCAATACTTTTTACTTCTATAGAAAATATTATTCATAGCAAAGTAAATCCGTACCGATTGTTAATCCTTTTTGGATTTGGTTTAATCCACGGAATGGGTTTTGCAACCGCTTTAAAAGAAATCGGAATTCCTAAAGAACAGTTTTTTACCTCCTTAATTTCATTTAATATTGGAGTTGAATTAGCTCAAATAATGGTTTTATTATTAGCTTATTTTTTAATTAGCAAATGGTTCGCACACAAAATTTGGTACAAAGAACGAGTGGTTTACCCAATCTCTAGTTTAATAGGATGCGTAGCGTTGTATTGGACAATTGAAAGGATATTTTTGATTTAATTTATTCCTCAATTTGTATATTCAATTTACTGTTTTTACGACTGTAGACAAAATAAATAATTAATCCAATTACCAACCAACATCCAAACCACATCCAGTTAGAAACTGCCATTCCTGTTAGTAAATAACAACAAGAAACCAATCCTAGAAGCGGAATTAGAGATAAATTTTTGATAAAAGAGACAACCATCATCACTAAACAAACTAGTAAAAAAACTAGCATTGGAAGATTGGTTGCCATTTTCCCATCTGAAAAATCAAAAATATCAGTAAAAAAAGTAGGCACATATTTACTAGTTAATGCTGTTCCAATTATAACTAATAACGGAAAAATATACTTAGAATTAATATAGGGAATTCTGAATTTTCCTTTGGTGGCTCTCTCTGCAAGTTCCAATTCACTTTGGGGAGATAACATTAAAACACCTCCACAAACCAATACAAAAGCAAATAAAGTACCTATAGAAGTAAAATCCAATACAAAGTTTTCATCAGTGAAAAATATTGGAATTCCAACAACCAAACCGGTTACAATGGTAGCAAATCCAGGAGTTTTATATTTTGGATGTATTTCAGAAAATTTCTTTGGCATCAATCCATCACGGCTCATGGTCATCCAAATTCTAGGTTGCCCCATTTGAAAAACTAATAAAACACTGGTCATAGCAACTACAGCAGCTATTGACACAATAAACAACATCCATTTTACGCCTTTTAATGCGAAAATTTCCGCCAGTGGATCGCTAACTCCAAGCAATTGATACGAAACCATTCCGGTAATTACTAATGCTAAAACAATGAAAACAATGGTGCAAATTACCAACGAATAAATCATTCCTTTTGGTAAATCACGTTGCGGATTTTTACTTTCTTCTGCCAAAGTTGAAACCGCATCAAAACCTATGTAGGCAAAGAATACTGCAGAAACACCTCCCATTACACCACTAAAACCATTAGGCATAAACGGAGTCCAATTATCAATATCAATATAAAAAGCTCCTACAACAATTACTAAAGCAATAATTACTAACTTTATATAAACCATTATATTACTAAAGTTTTTGGATTCTTTTGTGCCTCGATAAACTAGATAAGTAATTAGCAAATTAATAACCACAGCTGGTAAATCAAAAATTATTTTTAATCCACTAATAACAGGTGCATTTTTCCATGCCATTAATCCTTCAGCACCACTATTAGCTATAACAGCATCCTGCGCAGATTTATAATTTATGGTCAACCATTCTGGCAAATGGAGTCCAAAAGTGTCTAATAAATTAGTGAAATAACCACTCCATGAAAAAGCTATATAAATATTTCCAATAGAATATTCCATAATTAAAGCCCAGCCAATTATCCAAGCAAAAATTTCACCAAAAGAAACATAGGCATAGGTATAGGCACTTCCAGAAACTGGAACTCTAGAAGCAAATTCGGCATAACACATAGCTGTAAATCCGCATGCAATGGCACACATTATATATAATAAAATAACTGCAGGACCACCAGAAAAACAAGCATTTCCTATAGCACTAAAAGTACCTCCTCCTATGATAGCTGCTATTCCAAAAAAGGTTAAATCTTTAACGGTTAACACTTTATTTAAACCGGAATGTTCACCATCTCCACCTTCTTGAATGATAACTTTTGTAGATTTTTTTCGGAATAAATTGGAAAAATTCATATATTGTAAGTTGATTTAAAAAAATTATGAAAAACAAATATAAGATAATATTAGTGGTTTTAAAATAAATAAACCATCGACTATAGCAAAAAACTATTGTTTTATAAAAATATATAATCTAAAACAATTCTTTACACTTTAAATTATACTTATTTTTGCATTAGAAATAAATTAATAACTTAAAATTATATAATATGTCATTAGTAGGAAAACAATTCCCAAACATTACAGTAGATGCAATCTCTTTTATGGGAGATAACTTAAAAATTAACGTGCTTGAAGAAGCAACAAAAAACAAGAAAAAAGTAGTTTTGTTTTGGTATCCAAAAGATTTTACATTTGTATGTCCAACAGAATTACATGCTTTTCAAGCTGCTTTGCAAGAATTTGAAAAAAGAAACACTATGGTTATTGGTGCTTCTTGTGATACTAACGAAGTACATTTTGCTTGGTTAAATACTCCTAAAAACAATGGTGGAATTGAAGGAGTTACCTACCCAATTTTGGCAGATACTACTCGTAACTTATCTTCTGCATTAGATATTTTGGATGCAGAATGGGTTTATGATGAAGAATTAAACGACGAAATTTTAGAAGGTTCTAATGTAACTTTCAGAGCGACATATTTAATTGATGAAGAAGGTAAAATTTTCCACGAAAGTGTAAACGATATGCCATTAGGAAGAAACGTTCATGAATATATTCGTTTAGTAGATGCCTATACTCATGTACAAACTAAAGGTGAAGTTTGTCCTGCTAACTGGGAAGAAGGAAAAGATGCTATGAGTCCGGATAGAGAAGGTACTGCTTCTTACTTAGCTTCTCACTAATAATTTGTTTCAGGTTTAAAGTTTCAAGTTCTAATAACTTGAAACTTTAGACTTTAAACCTTAAACTAAAAAACATGTTTTCAGAAATAGAACAAGATAATTTAGCCGAAGTTATTGCATCAAATGATGTAGTTGTGGTTCAGTATGCTGCTTCTTGGTGTGGTAACTGCAGAATAATGAAACCAAAATTTAAAATGTTGGCTTCGCAAAATGAAGGAATTCCGTTTTTAATTGTAGATGCTGAAAAATTTCCAGAGTCTAGAAAATTAGCTAAAGTAGATAATTTACCAACTTTTGCAACTTTCAAAAATGGAGTATTAGTAAACCAAAGTCAAACTACCAAAGTGGAAGTTTTAACAGAATTAGTTAACGAAGTGGTATAACTGTTTTCGGTTTATAGTTTATGGTTTGTTGTTTAAACAAATATCTATAAACAAAAAAACCTATACTATAAACAACAAACAACAGAAATGAAATTACCTGTAATAAAACATTTAACTCAATTTATTGAGAATAACGATCAAGATTATTTAGTGGAAACTATTGAAGTTCTTGAAAACCTTTGTGAAGTTTCTTCTTTAAAAGAAGAAGAACTAGAAGTAATTGGAGAGTTAATTTCTAATATGTACGGTGCTTTAGAAGTAAACAAAATGATTCAAGAAGGTAAAGACAAAAAAGAGGCTTTGAACGATTTTATGAAAAGGGTTTTAGGCTCAATTGATAAATAATTCAATTTATAACAAAACAAGAAATTCGCAAATAGATTTTTTTTATTTGCGATTTTTTTTATTTAAACCATTAAGGTTCATTAAGATATTACTATAAAAAACTTAATTTTTAATAGCTCAAATAAATCGAATTTTAACAATCAAGGAAATAATAAAATCACAACATTACTTAATGAGCCTTAATATCTTAATGGTTTTAAAAAATCATTTGTAATATTTTTTTCGAAGCCAAAAGGCCACATTAACCAAAGTAATTAATGCAGGCACTTCTACCAAAGGCCCAATCACTCCTGCAAAAGCTTGTCCGCTATTGATACCGAAAACCCCAATAGAAACCGCAATCGCTAACTCAAAATTATTTCCTGTAGCAGTAAATGAAATTGCAGCATTATCCCGATAATCGGCACCTACTTTTCTGCCTACAAAGAACATTAGTAAAAACATTATAGCGAAAAAAATTACTAATGGAATTGCAATTCGAATAACATCCAACGGTAATTGCACAATCATTTCGCCTTTTAAACTAAACATTACCACGATTGTAAACAGCAAAGCGATTAAGGTTATTGGGGATACAAAAGGTAAAAACTTTTGATTGAACCATTTATCACCTAGGAATTTCTTTATTAAAAATCGGCTGGATACTGCTAAAGCAAATGGTATTCCGAGGTAGATACCAACTGTGGCTGCTATTTGAACAATTGTAATATTCAAAGTTAATCCTTTAATTCCGAATAACGGCAACATGATTTCTAGATAAAAATAGGCATACAAACTAAAAAATAATACTTGCAACAAACTATTTATCCCAACCAAACCTGCCGTTAATTCTCGATTTCCTTCAGCTAGTTCATTCCAAACGATTACCATTGCAATACAGGGAGCCAAACCAATAATGATTAATCCGGTCATGTATTCTGGATAATCTTTAAGGAAGAAAATAGAAAGTAAAAACATTAAAAAAGGTCCCACAACCCATGTGATGATAAAGGAAGCCAAAAGAATTTTGGGTTTTTTAAAAATTAACGAAATCTTACTGAAATCGACTTTAGTCAATGGCGGATACATCATTACTATTAAACCAATTGCTAACGGCATATTAGTAGTTCCGGTAGAAAATGAATTGATAAAATTAGCCGAATTTGGAATGAAATATCCTATACCAACACCAATAAGCATTGCTAGAAATATCCAAATAGTTAAGTATCGGTCGAGGAAATTAAGGTGTTTTTTCATTTTTAAACAATTAAGGCATTAAGTTTCATTAAGTATTTTTATTGGAATTTATTTAATTTGAGAAAATACAAAATACATTTCGGATGCAATTTCCAAACTGCGTTCGGCATATTTTTCGCTCATTAAATCGGTACCGTCAAATGCTTTAGGATCGTTATATTTTATTGGAAATCGGGCTTCTGCTCCAAAAACCATTGGGCAACCTACGTCGGCATTGTTACAAGTCATGATGGCTCCAAAGTTATTTTTTGGATTAAAAGCATCACTATATGTTTTAGAAAAACAAATAATTGGTGCCTGATTTTCATCCAATTTCACAGCATAAACCGGATTGTTTTCTTGACTTAATTTCTGAATTTGAAATCCTTGATTAACTAAAGTTTCATCAACTTTTGGAAACATAGCTGTAGCCTCGGTGCCCCCAGAATAACAAAAAACCTTATCAATTTTAAATTGGAAAGCCATAGTTTGTGCCCATATTTGAGACAAATGACTTCTTCGAGAATTGTGGGTACAAATGAAATTCAATCGAATTTCTTGATTGGTATTTACTTTGTTTTGGATGTAATCAATTAGAGGTTGTAATACTTCTTTACGTTCTTCCGAAACGGAGATATTAGAAATTGTTTCTACAGTATTTAATAAGTCTTTATACATGTTTTAAATTATAAAATTAACAACAACCTGAATATGGTGTAAAACCTGAATTTTCTTTTACCTTCCACTCGCCTAGTTGCACTTTCAATTTTTCTATTGGAATACCACATTTATCTTTTGCTAAACAATCGGTTAATTTAGAAAGTAATTGAAAGTTGGTTCCGTCCAATTGCAGGTCGAATTTACCTATTGTTTCTTTCATTTGGAATTCGACTTCAATTTCTAAATCGGGGATTTGCAGTTTTTCTTCGGATAATTCGATGATGTGAAGCAATTTATCGGGATGCAAACGATGGTCAAAATCGTTGGCTTCCCAAAGTTGGAAATTTACCACTTCTTCAATCCTAATAACACCACCGCAATCAATGAAATGCTTGGTTATTATACCAACTTCGGTAACATGAAAATGACTCGGCACCAATTTGCCATCGGGCAATTGAAATGCAATTTGAGTAAGTTTTTTTAATTCGGATTTAATTTCGGAAAGTTTCATAGTTTAAAGTATTAAGATGATAATATTAAGTATTAAGATTTTTTGAAGTTTTTAGCAACATTTGTTTTTCAATTGGAAGGTAATAGAACTAAAATGCTTTTCAATTTTTTGGATGGTTTCTGGGTTGATGCAATAACATATTGCGGTTCCCTCAATCGTTCCTTTAATGATGTTGGCATTTTTCAACTCCTTTAAATGTTGTGAAACTGTAGGTTGTGCTAAAGGTAATTCGCTAACAATATCCCCGCAAATACAGGTGTCTACCGACAATAATAATCTACAATTGCTACTCGAGCAGGATGCGACATTGCTTTAAATAGTATAGCTATTTCGTTATGTTCTGCAGAAAAAAATTCAGATTTAGAAGCTCCCATATTTTATTAATTATTATATTACAATATTACAATATAACAATATTTTTTCCAAATTTTTACTGTTAAATTTAATGTTCTAGACAAATTCAAAATTCCTGATTTCAAGTTCTAAATTCCAAATTATTTTTTACTACTTTTGGTATCTTAAAAACCGATATAAAAATGGCTTCAATAACTTTAGGGGGAAACCCAATAAACACATGTGGTGAATTAACAAAAGTAGGTACTTCTGCACCAGATTTTCAATTAGTAAAAAACGATTTATCAGTAGTTTCTTTGTCTGATTTTAAGGGGACGAAACTGATTTTAAATATTTTTCCAAGTATTGATACTGGAACCTGTGCAACTTCCGTTAGAACATTTAATGCAAAAGCAAGTGCCTTAGAAAATACTAAAGTGTTGTGTATTTCTAGAGATTTGCCTTTTGCACAAAAACGTTTTTGTGGTGCTGAAGGTTTAGAAAATGTAATTAATTTATCTGATTTTAAAACAGGTAGCTTCGGAAAAGACTATGGTTTAGAAATTGTTGATGGTCCTCTAGCTGGCTTACACTCTAGAGTGGTTGTCGTTTTAGACGAAAACGGAACGGTTAAATATGCCGAGCAAGTTAGCGAAATTGCTGAAGAACCAAATTACGAAGAAGCTTTAGCAGCACTTTAATAATTGCTTTATGGAATTTGAAAGAGACAAGAATTTTTTTACGGGAAGATTTAAAAGTATGGGCTTTGCACTTAAAGGAGCTATAAAGCTTATTACTACCGAGCACAGTATTATGGCGCAAACTTCAATTGGAATTTTAATGATTATTGCAGGATTTTACTTCCATATTTCTCACGAAGAATGGATGATTCAAACTCTAGCCATAGGATTAGTTTTAGGTATTGAAGGACTTAACACTGCTGTAGAAAAAGTTGCTGATTTTATTCATCCCGAATTTCACCAAAGAATTGGCTTTATAAAAGACATAGCAGCCGGAGCCGTTTTCTTTGCTGCCCTAACTGCTATTGCAATTGGCTGCATGATATATATTCCTAAAATATAAACTTTTAAATATAAATTTCTATATTTATAGCATCTATCCCAAATAAAAATGGCAAAAACAGTTAAGAAAGATACTACCAAATCTGATTTACCAGGAGAAAAACTTCCTTGGCAAATTAATAGACAATACAAAGTAATTTTTGGTTTTCTATTAATACTTATATCCATTGGATTAACGGTTGCATTTATTTCCTGGTTTAAATACGGGTCAAAAGACCAAAGCAATTACAACCAATTTCCTAGTTTGAAAACCGAATCGGGTAATTGGGCTGGTCAAATTGGAAGCTTTTTATCGGAATTTTTTATTCGTAATGGTTTTGGAATCGCATCATTTGTTTTTGTTAAACTATTTTTCCTAACAGGAATATACTTAGTACTAGGTTTACCTATAAAAAAACTAAAAGCGACTTGGTTTTGGGATTTATATTTTCTTATACTTGTTTCTGTTGGATTAGGATTTTTTGCAAATGCAATTCCAGATCTTGGAGGTACCATTGGTTTTGAAATAAATGATTTCCTTAGAATATTTGTTGGAAACGTTGGAACAGTACTTATTTTGGTTTTTGGAATCTTGATTTATTTATTTTTCAAAGTGAAAATATCCCCTGATGCGATAAAAGCTTATTTTGAAAGTAAACAAAAGCTAATGAGCGAAGATATAGCTCAAATGCAAGCAGCAGAAAATGCTTCGTCGGCCTACAATTTAGAAGAATATGCTGTAGAAGATCCTATTGATGAATTGGATGATCTTATGGAAGCGCCTTATATTAAACCTGCTTCCCAATTCGAATTAAATAAAGAAGCTTTAAAACCAACCATTTCTAGTTATTCGGAAATTGAATTGGAGCCCACTTTAAAATCAGAGCCAACCACTAATGCTTCCGGACCTACTTTACAAATCATTGAAACAGAAGAAAAACCTATAGCTGAAGAAGTTTTTGTAATTGAAAAAGCTCAAGAAGAAGATATTATAGAAGAAAATTTAGCATCCAAATTAGTTGCCGATTTTGGTTTATTTGACCCTACATTAGAACTTTCCAATTATAAATTCCCAACTATTGATTTATTAAAAGAATATTCTTCGGTTGGAATAACCATTAACCAAGCCGAACTAGAAGAAAATAAAAACAACATTGTAGAAACGCTTCGCAATTACAAAATTGAAATTGCACAAATTAAAGCAACTGTTGGTCCATCGGTAACCTTATATGAAATTGTACCCGAAGCCGGTATTCGCATTTCCAAAATTAAAAGTTTAGAAGATGATATTGCACTTTCTTTAGCAGCATTGGGAATTCGTATTATAGCACCAATTCCTGGCAAAGGAACAATTGGTATTGAGGTTCCAAATAAGAATCCTACTATGGTACCAATGAAAACGGTAATTGGTTCAGCTAAATTTCAAGAAGCAGAAATGGAATTACCAATTGCTTTAGGAAAAACAATTTCCAATGAAACTTTCGTAGTAGATTTAGCTAAAATGCCTCACTTATTGATGGCAGGGGCAACTGGACAAGGAAAATCGGTAGGATTGAATGCCGTTTTGACTTCGTTATTATATAAAAAACATCCCGCCGAAGTTAAGTTTGTTTTGGTAGATCCAAAGAAAGTAGAATTAACTCTTTTCAATAAAATTGAAAGACATTATTTAGCCAAACTTCCAGATTCGGAAGATGCAATTATTACCGATAACAGCAAAGTAATTAATACTTTAAATTCACTTTGTATTGAAATGGACAACCGTTATTCTTTATTAAAAGATGCGATGGTTAGAAACATTAAAGAATACAACGACAAATTTAAATCTAGAAAATTAAATCCTGAGAACGGTCATCGCTTCTTACCTTATATTGTTTTGGTTGTAGATGAGTTTGCCGATTTAATAATGACTGCTGGTAAAGAAGTAGAAACTCCCATTGCACGTTTGGCACAATTGGCTCGTGCTATCGGAATTCACTTAATTATTGCCACACAAAGACCTTCTGTAAATGTTATTACAGGTATGATTAAGGCGAACTTTCCAGCTAGAATTGCCTTTAGAGTAACTTCTAAAATTGATTCGAGAACTATTTTAGATACAGGTGGAGCAGACCAATTAATTGGACGAGGTGATTTGCTTTACACCAATGGAAATGATTTAGTAAGGGTACAATGTGCCTTTGTGGATACTCCTGAGGTGGAAAAAATTGTAGACTATATTGGATCCCAAAAAGCCTATGCAACTGCCTATCTATTACCAGAATATGTTGGGGAAGAAGGAAATATAAAATTAGATATTGATGTTTCTGAAAGAGACAACATGTTTAGAGAGGCTGCAGAAATAATTGTAACTGCACAACAAGGTTCGGCATCATTATTGCAAAGAAAATTAAAACTAGGTTACAATCGTGCTGGAAGATTGATTGATCAGTTGGAAGCAGCGGGAATTGTTGGTCCTTTTGAAGGAAGTAAAGCACGAAGTGTAAACATTTCAGATTTAGTTGCCCTTGATCACTTTTTAAACGATGAACAAAATAATTAAAAAAATGAATAAATTTCTGACTATAGCCCTTCTTTTATTAGGTTTTAGTTTAACTACTAATGCACAAGATAAAAAAGCAAAGGCTTTATTGGATGGCGTAACTGCTAAAATAAAAAGTTATGATAACATTGTCATAGACTTTAAATATGCTTTAAATAATTCTAAAGAAAACATCAATCAAAATAGTAAAGGTAATGTTACTCTTCAAGGCAATAAATATGTTTTGAACTTTATGGGAGTTACCAAAGTATTTGATGGTAAAAAAACTTACACTATTGTTCCAGAGGATGAAGAAGTTACTATTACAAATGTAAACGATAGTGATGAAAAAGCAATTACTCCATCTAAAATGTTGACATTTTTTAATAACGGATACAAATTTACTTGGGATATATCTCAAAATATTAATGGTCGTAAAATTCAATACATCAAATTGACTCCATACAACACCAAAGACCAACGCAAAGAAATACTTTTAGGAATTGATATTCAAACCAAAACGATTTACAACCTTATTGAAATTGGAAAAAATGGCACAAAAACAACTTTGACTGTTAATTCTTTCAAAACCAATCAGCCGTTGTCAAAAAATCAATTTACCTTTGTAGCTAGTAAATATCCAAACTACTACATCAATAAATTAGATTAGTCTTTGTGAAAATATTAGATAAGTATTTATTAAAAACCTTCTTGATTACATTTACCACGGTATTTGTAATCTTGTTTTTTATATTTATACTTCAAACCGTTTGGTTATTCATCTCTGAGCTTGCAGGAAAAGGTTTAGATTTCATTATGATTATGAAATTCTTGCTTTTTGCAATGCCACGATTAATTCCTTTAGTACTTCCTCTTTCTGTGCTATTAGCATCTATAATGACTTTTGGTAGTTTATCTGAAAATTATGAATTTGCAGCAATGAAATCTTCGGGAATTTCTTTTCAAAGAACCCTTAGAAGCACTACTGCGTTTATCATTTTACTAAGCATTATATCTTTTTTCTTTGCCAACAATGTTATTCCGTATGCCGAATATAAATTCATTAATTTCCGAAGAAACATTGCTCAAGTTAAACCAGCAATGGCTATAGCCGAAGGACAATTTAGTGAGGTTGGAAATTATACCATTAAAGTAGATAAAAAATCAGGCGAAAAGGGAAATTACCTAACTGGAGTAACCATTCATAAAAAATTAGACAATGGAGAAGGTAATACCACTGTAATTAAAGCCGAAAAAGGAGAATTAATAAGTAGTGAAACCTCCAACACTCTTAAATTAGTACTTACCAACGGAAATTATTATGAAGACATTATTCCTAAAGATTATGCGCAACGTAATAAAATTCCATTTGCAAAAGGCACCTTTAAGAGAGATGTTATCAATATAGACTTATCTAAAATGAACCAATCGAGCATGGAAAGTGTAGATATTTCCAACAACACAAATATGCTAAATATACATGAATTGCGCTTTACTTTAGATTCTTTAAATAAAAATTATAAAAAAGATTTAATTTCCTATACCGATAATATTTATCTGAAAACAAGCATTGCCAATACTTTTTATGTTCCATCAACGGCACTAAACTTAAAAAAAATTACAGATACTGATTTCTTGAAAAAACTTCCAACTATGGAACAACAAGAAATCTTTAAAATAGCAATTAACAACATTGAAAATACGACGTTTACCATAAGTAGTTCACAATTTGAAATGGAATCCAAAGAAAAAAACATCAATAGCCACTGGATTGCATTATATGACAAATTTATGATTGCATTTTCATGTTTGCTAATGTTTTTCATAGGCGCACCACTTGGATCGATCATTCGTAAAGGAGGACTTGGATTGCCAATAGTATTTGCAGTTTCTATTTTTATTGTATTTCACTTTATCAATACTTTTGGAAAAAGAGTTGCTCAAGAAAATGAAATGTCTGCATTTATGGGCGTTTGGATGTCATCTTTGATTCTAACACCACTGGCAATTCTATTAACCTATAGAGCCATTAATGACATTGGCGGAATGGTTAGTTTTGATGGAATGCTAGAACCTATTAAAAAATCCTTAGTTTTTCAAAAGATAAAAAGTATTGTGGCTCGTTTTACTCAAGAAGAGAAAACTACGGATGAACCAATTTCTATTCCAGAAAAATTTACTGTAATTTATCCTAAAGAATTAATTGCAGAGTACCATAAAACAACTAAAATTGCTATAGTACTTTATGCTACTTCTTTAGCAATAGCGATACTTCTAATAAAAATAAATAACCTTTTAGTTCTACTTCTTGGAGCAATAACTTTATTTACCTTTTTATATTTTATTTATAAATTGCAAAAAAAAATAAAAGAAATTGAAATTCAAATACAGCAACAAATAGAACCCGGAATGTTTATTACCCTTTTGGTAGCATTTCCGTTTTATATAATTCTTTATTTATATACCAAAAAAGAACTTAGCAAATTACTAACTACCCACAAATAAAATAAATACACCCTCTATAATGTCAAAATCTATACAACTCAACACTATTGAAGAAGCAATAGAAGACATCCGACAAGGAAAAGTTATCATTGTTGTGGATGATGAGGATCGGGAAAACGAAGGCGATTTTTTGGCTGCAGCCGAAAAAGTAACTCCAGAAATGATTAACTTCATGGCTACCCACGGTCGCGGATTAATCTGTGCTCCACTTACTGAAAGTCGTTGTAAAGAATTAGAACTTAATCCTATGGTGAGTAACAATACCGATCACATGGAAACTGCCTTTACCGTATCCGTTGATTTAAAAGGTAATGGTGTAACCACAGGAATTTCGGCAGCAGACAGAGCAAAAACTATATTAGCCTTAGTAAACCCTACTACTAAACCATACGATTTAGCACGACCAGGACATATTTTTCCATTGGTAGCTAAACAAGGTGGCGTACTTAGAAGAACCGGTCATACCGAAGCAGCAATAGATTTTGCTAGACTTGCAGGATATAAATCGGCTGGTGTTATTGTAGAAATCATGAACGAAGATGGAACAATGGCTAGACTTCCACAATTGTATAAAGTAGCACAAAAATTCAATTTGAAATTAGTTTCTATTGAAGATTTAGTGGCTTACCGAATGCAACACGACAGCCTTATCGTTAAAAAAGAAGATTTTGAGGTGCAAACCCGATTTGGAACTTTTAGATTACGTGCTTACGAACAAACCACCAATAAACAAATTCACATTGCGTTAACCAAAGGAACTTGGAATTTAGGAGAAACCGTTTTAACCAAAATAAACTCCACCCAAGTAAACAAGGATTTGTTGGGAACTTTAACCAATAATGCCGACCAACAACTAGACGATATTTTCACTATCATCAATGAAAAAGGGAAAGGTGCCGTGATTTTCATCAACCAAGACATGCAATCGGTGAATTTATTAAATAGAATTACCGAACTAAAATCCTTACAAGAACAAGGTGAATTAAAAGCCCCAAAGATCATCATTGACAGTAAAGATTTCGGTATTGGCGCACAAATTCTACACGATATCGATATTTCTAAAATACGCTTAATTTCTAATGCCGAGCAAACCAAAAGGGTTGGAATGATAGGTTACGGTCTTGAAATAATAGAATACGTAAATTATTAATAAAATGAATTATCTAATTTTAACTCCGATTCACACTAAACAAATCGGAGTTTTTTTATTTGCGCGTGCCCCTACGGGTCGGGCTTTTCGTTCCCGCTTTTTTTTATTGGCTAAAAACGCCAAATAAAAAAAGAGCTCCACTGCAATCCCTCACGCAGGGCTACAACATAGAATGTGCTTCAAAAATTCAATCCTTCTCTATGAATTGAAAATATAGAAACACAGAAAAAAAGATTTACTTATCCCAATCTTGAGTATCCAAAACTAAGATTTCTAAAATAAAGTGAAACGTCTTTTGCTGTTTTTGAAAACCTAAAATTCTATGAGGTTAAAAAAACTTTTATATATAATTACCTAATAACCAAAGCATTATTTACTATTATTTTACAAGCACAAAATTAAATATTCAGCAATTCTTCTTTACATATAATTAATAAATTCTGGCAATTAATTACAATAACACAATAATTTATTTGATTTAATGAATAAATCATATTTTTATTCCCTTTTAAAACTAAATAATTAGCAATAATTAAATTATTTTTTTTTAAAGAATTATTATTATAACTTCTTTTTCATTATTTTTGTTAAATAAAGAAATCCCATTTCAATTATGACCGAAACTCAAACCAAAGTCGAAATTACTTTTGAAGATTTTAAAACAGAGGTTTTAAACGATTATAAAATTGCCGTTATAAGTCGAGAATGTAGCTTACTAGGAAGACGTGAAGTACTTACTGGTAAGGCTAAATTCGGGATTTTTGGTGATGGAAAAGAGTTACCACAATTGGCTTTAGCAAAAGCATTTAAAAATGGTGATTTCCGCTCGGGATACTACCGAGATCAAACCTTTATGATGGCAATTGGCGAATTAACAATTGAGCATTTTTTTGCTGGATTATATGGCCATACCGATATTAATTTTGACCCAATGAGTGCTGGACGTCAAATGGGGGGACATTTTGCAACCCATTCGCTTGACGAAAACGGAAATTGGAAAAACTTAACAACTCAAAAAAATTCAAGTGCCGATATTTCTCCTACTGCCGGCCAAATGCCTCGTTTGTTAGGACTTGCACAAGCATCTAAAATTTACCGAAATGTATCCGGAATTAACCAAACTAATTTTTCGGAAAACGGTAACGAAATTGCTTGGGGAACAATTGGAAATGCCTCTACTTCCGAAGGATTGTTTTTTGAAACCATTAATGCAGCTGGAGTACTTCAAGTGCCTATGGTTATGAGTGTCTGGGATGACGAATATGGAATTTCGGTTCATGCAAGACATCAAACAACTAAAGAAAATATATCCGAAATTCTAAAAGGATTCCAACGGGATGAAAATTCAAAAGGATATGAAATTCTAACCGTAAAAGGTTGGGATTATCCTGATCTAGTTTCAACTTATGAAAAGGCTGCAGCAATTGCTCGTGAAGAACATGTACCAGTTCTTATTCATGTAAAAGAATTAACACAACCACAAGGCCACTCCACTTCTGGAAGTCATGAACGATATAAAAATGTAGAACGATTAGCTTGGGAAGTTGAATTTGATTGTTTAATCCAAATGCGGACTTGGCTTGTAGAAAATAATTTGGCTACAAACAAAGAATTAGAAGCAATTGATGAACAAGCAAAAAAAGATGTATTAGAAGGAAAAAAGGCTGCTTGGAAAGCATTTGTAACTCCTATGAAAGAGGAACAAATCGAACTTTTAGAACTATTAAAAAATGTTGCTAATTCTAGTGAAAATAAAATTTTTATTGAAAAAATAATTTCCGATTTAGAAGCAATAAAAGAACCGATTCGTAAAGAAATTTTAACTACTGCACGTAAAGTATTGCGAATGGTAGTGAAAGAAACTTCTATCAAAACGCCATTAGCAAATTGGATAACTAATTATAATGATAAAATTCAACCAAAGTTTAGTTCGCATTTATTTTCACAATCCGATAAAAATATTTTAACTTCTACTGATGTTGCTCCAACTTACGATGATTCAGCTGAAGAAGTAGATGCTAGATTAGTTTTAAGAGATAACTTTGATGCCATTTTTACCAAATACCCTGAATCCTTAATTTTTGGGGAAGACTCCGGAAATATTGGAGACGTAAACCAAGGTTTGGAAGGAATGCAAGAAAAATATGGGGAACTTAGAGTTGCCGATGTTGGTATTCGCGAGGCAACTATTATTGGACAAGGAATAGGAATGGCAATGCGAGGTTTGCGTCCTATTGCCGAAATTCAATATTTAGATTATTTACTGTATGCCATTCAAATCATGAGTGATGATTTGGCTACACTGCAATATAGAACTGCTGGAAGACAAAAAGCACCGCTTATTATTAGAACTCGTGGTCACCGTTTAGAAGGCGTTTGGCACTCGGGTTCACCAATGGGAATGATTATTAATGCCATTCGTGGAATTCATGTTTTAGTACCAAGAAACATGACCAAAGCCGCTGGATTTTATAATACTTTACTAGAAAAAGACGAACCTGCTTTAGTAATTGAGTGTTTGAATGGATACCGATTAAAAGAAAAAATGCCAACTAACTTAGGTGAATTTAAAACTGAAGTTGGTGTAGTAGAAACGATTAAAAAAGGTACCGATATTACTTTAGTTTCTTATGGCTCTACTTTAAGATTAGTAGAACAAGCGGCTAAAGAATTGGAAAACAATGGTATTAGTGCCGAAATTATTGACATCCAATCGTTACTCCCTTTTGATATTAATCACGATATTGTTAAAAGTATTGCAAAAACCAATCGACTTTTAGTTATTGATGAAGACCTTCCTGGTGGAGCAAGTGCTTATATTTTACAAGAAATTATTGAAACTCAAAATGGATATAACTATTTAGATAGTGCCCCACAAACATTGGCGTCTAAAGCTCATCGTCCAGCTTATGGATCGGATGGAGATTATTTTTCAAAACCTTCTGTAGAAGATATTTTTGAAAAAGTATATGCTATTATGAGTGAAGCCAATCCAACAAAATTTAAAAGTTTATACTAACAATTAAAAAAAAAACCTTCAAAAAAAAATTTTTTGAAGGTTTTTTTATACTTAAAGTTGAGCTAAAAAACGAACATTGCTCTTTCTCCCATCATTTCATTAACTTCTTCAGCCACTTGTGCAATAATTTCTTCATCGGTAGAATTCATCAATACTCTATCAATTAATTCTACAATAGTTTCCATATCTTCTTCAATTAATCCACGAGTAGTAATTGCTGGAGTTCCAACACGAATTCCGGAAGTTACAAATGGGGATTTATCGTCAAAAGGAACCATGTTTTTATTTACTGTAATTTCGGCTTTTACCAAAGCATTTTCTGCTTCTTTACCAGTAATGTTTTTATTTCTTAAATCAATTAACATCATGTGGTTATCCGTTCCACCTGAAATTAAATGGTAACCTCTTTTATTAAATGCTTCTGCCATTGCTTTAGCATTTTTTTGTACTTGCATAGCATATCTAAAAAACTCATCCGTTAAACATTCTCCAAAAGCAATTGCCTTAGCAGCAATAATATGCATTAATGGTCCACCTTGGTTTCCCGGAAAAACTGCTAAATCCAATAATGCTGACATCATTCGTATCTCTCCTTTTGGAGTTGTTAATCCCCATGGGTTTTCAAAATCTTTTCCCATTAAAATCATTCCACCTCTTGGTCCGCGCAAGGTTTTGTGCGTAGTTGTTGTAACTATATGACAATGAGGAATAGGGTCGTTCATTAATCCTTTAGCAATTAATCCTGCAGGATGCGATATATCGGCCAATAATAATGCGCCAACGCTATCCGCAATTTCTCTAAAACGTTTAAAATCCATATCTCTACAATAAGCGGATGCTCCTGCAATGATTAACTTAGGTTGTTCTTTAGTAGCAATTTCTTGTATTTTATCATAATCAAATTGTCCTGTTTCGGCTTCAACACCATAAAAACTTGGAGTATATAATCTTCCAGAAAAATTTACTGGAGAACCATGGGTTAAATGTCCGCCATGCGATAAATCGAAACCTAAAATTTTATCTCCTGGTTGTAAACAAGCAGCAAAAACAGCCGTGTTTGCTTGTGATCCAGAATGTGGTTGCACATTTGCATAAGCAGCACCAAACAAAGTTTTAGCTCTATCAATAGCAATTTGCTCTACAATATCTACCACTTCACAGCCACCATAATATCTTTTTCCAGGATATCCTTCTGCATATTTATTGGTCAAACAAGAACCCGCAGCTTCCATTACTTGGTCACTTACAAAATTTTCAGAGGCAATTAGCTCTATTCCATGTATTTGTCTGTCTTGTTCGTCAAGAATTAATTCAAAGATTTGTTCGTCGCGTTGCATTTATTTATTTTTTAGTTAAAAACTTCGTCAAAATTACGAAATATGTTTGTCAAATAAATTCTAAATGATATATTTGATTGCAATTTTTTCAACAACAAATCAACAAAATATTATGCCAAATTTAGCTAACGACCCCAATCGTAAATCCTGGATTAATGTTCCAGAAAACAGTGATTTTCCTATACAAAATATTCCTTATGGAGTATTTTTAACCAAAGAAGATGTCATTACCATTGGAACTCGAATTGGTGACTGTGCTATTGATATGGGGGCTTTACAACAATTGGGATACTTTGACGGTATCGAATTAACTGATGATATGTTCATGCAAGACACCTTGAACGATTTTATATCGGATGGTAAAAAAACTTGGAGACAAGTCCGAAACCGTTTGGGAGATATTTTCGATAGTGAAAACCCTTTGTTACGAGATAATGCGGAACACAGAGAGATTATTATCTTCAAAATGGAAGATATTGAAATGCAACTTCCAGTTTTAATAGGAGATTATACCGATTTTTATTCCAGTAAAGAGCATGCAACTAATGTTGGAAAAATGTTTCGTGATCCCGAAAATGCTTTGTTACCTAATTGGCTTCACATTCCTGTTGGATACCATGGAAGAAGTTCTACTATAGTTCCATCCGGAATTCCAGTACACAGACCAATGGGTCAAACCTTGCCTAATGGTGAAACTTCTCCTGTTTTTGGACCTTCAAGATTAGTAGATTTCGAATTAGAAACTGCTTTTATTACTACCGATGTAAATGTTATGGGCGAAAATATTTTAATAAGTGAGGCCGAAGATTATATTTTCGGAATGGTTTTATTAAACGATTGGAGCGCTAGGGACATCCAAAAATGGGAATATGTGCCGCTAGGACCTTTCTTAGCCAAAAACTTTGCTTCGTCTATTTCTCCATGGATTGTAACAATGGATGCATTGGAACCTTTTAAAACTAAAGGCCCTAAACAAGAGCCTACACCACTACCCTACTTACAACAAAAAGGAAAACATGCTTTCGACATTAATTTGGAAGTATATATAAAACCAGAAAATGTTGAAGCTTCTTTGGTTTCGAAATCGAATTTTAAATACATGTATTGGTCGATGTCGCAACAACTAACGCACCATACTTCTAATGGATGTAGAGTGAATTCGGGAGACATGATGGGATCAGGAACCATTTCAGGACCTACAGAAGATAGTTTTGGATCGATGCTGGAATTAACTTGGGGAGGAAAAAACCCTATAAAAATGAAAGAT
This sequence comes from Flavobacteriaceae bacterium, assembly GCA_947452415.1. Lineage (GTDB taxonomy): Bacteria > Bacteroidota > Bacteroidia > Flavobacteriales > Flavobacteriaceae > Flavobacterium. Next base: position 15,596 of record CANGCT010000002.1, on the reverse strand, counting down.
GATTCTGAACGTAAATTTATCAATGATAATGATACGGTTATCATAAAAGGACATTGTCAAAATAGTTCTATGCGCATTGGTTTTGGTGAAGTTTCTAGCAAATTATTACCTCCTTTTGTAAGAAAATAATTTTTAAATATGAAAATAAATAGATCAATTACTATTTAATAGAGAATAGCTAAAAGTAAATAAAATTACTATTAGCTATTTTTTATTACAAATAACGATGCAAAGATTCTACTTCAATAGCATTATGAGAAGCATCATAAATACATTTTTCTTTACTAATTAGTAGTAATTGTGGCGATTGGTGCTCCACTTCAAATTTAGAAGCAATTTCGTTAGAAATATCTCTGTGATTCAATAAATCTAAAAAATAAGGAGTGACTTTTCCTTCTAAATCAAATTCACTTTCAAAATTACGAAGAGCCATTCTGCTTACACTGCAACGTGAACTGTGCTTGAAAATAACAACTGGTTTTTCATTAGAAATTTCTAAAATTTCATTAAGTTGCCCTAAATCGGTTAATTGCCTCCATCCTATTTTAGAATCTTTATTTTCTTCTTCGGAACCACCAAATATTTTATCAAATAAACTCATGTTTTGTCATTTATTAAGACTTTTTGTCGTAAATTTATATAGGTTTCTCCTATAAAATAAGACTCTTTGTCTAGAAATTAGCAATGGAACATATATTGTTCAACTGTTTTCAAAGATAGTAGTTATAGAAATAAAATGAAAGTATTAAGTAGTAAGATTTTTTTAATCCAATTCAAAAATCAAATTCAAACTTTAAACAAGAACAAAAATGAACTTAAATAAATTTACAATCAAATCGCAAGAAGCATTGCAAAAAGCACAGCAAATTGCACAAGGTTTTGGACAACAACAACTTGAAAACGAACACATTTTTAAAGGCATCTTAGAGGTTGATGAAAATGTTACTCCATTTATTTTAAAAAAACTTAACGTTAATGTGGAACTTTTCAAAAAAATCCTAGACAGCACTATTCAAAGTTTTCCTAAAGTAACAGGCGGAGAAATAATGTTTTCACGAGACGCTTCTACAGCTATGAACGAAGCCGAAATAATTGCTACTAAACGAAACGATGAATTTGTTTCTATTGAACATTTAATATTAGCCATTTTCAAATCGAGAAGTAAAGTTGCACAGATTTTAAAAGATCAAGGTGTTAACGAGAAAGGACTGGAAGCCGTTATTACCGAAATGCGAAAAGGGGAACGAGTAACATCGGCATCTGCTGAGGAAACATATAATGCTTTAAATAAATATGCCAAAAACCTGAACGAATTGGCTAGAAATGGCAAACTAGATCCTGTTATTGGTAGGGATGAAGAAATTCGTAGAGTTTTGCAAATTCTAACAAGAAGAACAAAAAACAATCCGATGTTGGTGGGAGAACCTGGAGTTGGTAAAACTGCCATTGCCGAAGGTCTTGCACACCGAATTGTAGATGGTGATGTTCCTGAAAATCTTAAAGATAAAATAGTTTTTTCTTTAGATATGGGAGCCCTAATTGCTGGTGCAAAATACAAAGGAGAATTTGAAGAACGATTGAAAGCCGTTGTAAAAGAAGTTACTTCTGCCGAAGGTGATATCGTCCTTTTCATTGATGAAATACATACTCTTGTTGGTGCCGGAGGTGGCGAAGGTGCAATGGATGCTGCTAATATTTTGAAACCTGCCTTGGCTCGTGGCGAACTTCGCGCTATTGGCGCAACAACATTAGACGAATACCAAAAATATTTTGAAAAAGACAAAGCATTAGAACGTCGTTTTCAAAAAATAATAGTAGAAGAACCAGATACCGAAAGTGCGATTTCCATCTTACGTGGAATTAAAGAAAAATACGAAACCCACCATAAAGTACGTATTCAAGACGATGCTATTATTGCAGCGGTAGAATTATCGCAGCGGTATATTACCAATCGTTTTCTTCCGGATAAAGCGATTGATTTAATGGACGAAGCGGCATCTAAGTTGCGTATGGAAATCAATTCCAAACCCGAAGAATTGGATGTTTTGGACAGAAAAATCATGCAACTGGAAATTGAAATTGAAGCCATCAAACGGGAGAAAGACGAGAATAAACTGAAAGGTCTAGCAATGGATTTGGCCAATTTAAAAGAAGATCGAAACGAGATTTTCACCAAATGGAAATCGGAAAAAGATGTTGTTGATTCTATTCAAGCGATTAAGCAAGAAATTGAAGATTTCAAAATGGATGCCGAACGTGCCGAACGCGATGGCGATTATGGAAAAGTAGCCGAAATACGTTACGGAAAAATTAAAGATGCCCAAGAACGTTTGGATGTTTTACAAACGCAATTAGCCGAAAATCAATCGGGAACTTCGTTGATAAAAGAAGAAGTAACCCGCGAAGATATTGCCGAAGTAGTCGCTAAATGGACTGGTATTCCTGTAATGAAAATGCTACAAGGAGAAAGAGAAAAACTCTTAAAACTTGAAGATGAATTACACCATCGTGTGGTTGGTCAAGAAGAAGCAATTGAAGCCGTGAGCGATGCAGTTCGCAGAAGCCGTGCTGGATTGCAAGACATGAAAAAACCAGTTGGAACTTTTCTTTTCTTAGGAACTACAGGTGTTGGAAAAACCGAATTAGCCAAAGCATTAGCCGAATATTTATTTGATGATGAAAACGCCATGACTCGTATTGACATGAGTGAATACCAAGAACGCCATAGTGTGAGCCGTTTAGTTGGCGCACCTCCGGGATATGTTGGTTATGATGAAGGTGGACAATTAACCGAAGCCGTGCGAAGAAAACCGTATTCCGTAATTTTGTTGGATGAAATTGAAAAAGCACATCCCGATACTTTTAATATTTTGCTTCAAGTTTTGGATGAAGGACGCTTGACCGATAATAAAGGTCGTGTTGCTGATTTTAAAAACACAATTATTATCATGACTTCCAATATTGGTAGTGCTATAATTCAAGAGAAATTTGAAAACTTAAAAGGAGGCATTGAAGCCGCAACCGAAGCTGCTAAAATAGAAGTTTTAGGGATATTAAAACAAACCGTTCGACCTGAATTCATTAATAGAATTGACGAAATTGTAATGTTTACTCCACTATCTTCTGCCAACATAAAAGAGATTGTTGGTTTGCAATTGAAAGGAATTATTAAAATGCTAGCACACCAAAATATTACAATGGATGCTACTCCAGAAGCAATTGATTACTTATCTAAAAAAGGATACGACCCAGAATATGGTGCACGACCTGTAAAAAGAGTAATCCAACGGGAGGTTTTAAACCAACTATCTAAAGAGATTCTAGCAGGAAAGGTTACAACGGATAGTATTATTTTATTGGATAGTTTTGATGGTCAATTAGTATTTAGAAATCAAAATGAATTAGAATTGAATAATTAAACATTCATTTATAAATAGTAAAAAAGGCACGCTAACTAGCGTGCCTTCAGTTTTATAAGTAAACTTATTATTTATCTTTCGTAAAATCAAAACTTTGAGCACCAATACTTAAAGTAAAGGCATTTTTTGCTTCATTAAACTGAATAATTAATCCCGCTTGATCCATCGTGAATTTCCCTGTACCTTTATTATCTAAAGGAGTTTCAGGTTGTCCTGGTGAATTGATTACTAAACTATCGTCTTCTTCAGTGAAAGTAATTTTAATTGGCAATTTAGCACTAGAATAAGCCCCTAAATAAGGTGCTAATGATTCGGTTTTAGCAATTCCGTTTTTATCATTTGTCCAAACATTATTTTCTGGATTACTGTCTGGTAAAGCATTTTCTGGATCTAAAGTAATAGAATCTAATTCTTCATTAGTATCAACTTTAAAAGTCCACTCTTTATTGCGCTCCCAAATTTCTACAGGAAGTGATTTTCTAGAAACTACACCACTTTTAGTTTTAATTTCTACTACTACTGGCATCACCATTTTATCTAAATTTTCAATTGTAATTTGAGCACCATTTTTAGCATCTCCTTTCACATATTTCACTTTAGTAACTCCTTGATCTAAACTCCAGTTGTTCATAAACCAACTTCTCCAAAACCAACCTAAATCTTCCCCTGCAACATTTTCAATTGTTCTAAAGAAATCGTCTGGCATAGGGTGTTTAAAAGCCCAACGCTCGGTATAAGTTCTAAAGGCTTTATCAAAACGCTCTTTCCCAAGTACGTTATTTCGTAACATATTAAGTCCAGAACCTGGTTTGTAGTATCCTAAAATTCCAAGATTAGGCTCTTTTAAATTATCTGGTGCAGCCATTACTGGCTCTAAATCTGGATTCGTCAACATTTCTGCCGATTGGTGCATATTTTGTTCTGGTTGTTTATATTCTCCATTATTGAAATCCTGAGAACTAATTCCGTTGATGAACGTATTAAATCCTTCATCCATCCAAGCAAATAAACGTTCGTTAGAACCAACAATCATTGGGTACCAACCATGTCCAAATTCATGATCGGTTACTCCCCAAAGTTCTTCTCCTTTAGATTTTAAATCACAAAAAACAATTCCTGGGTATTCCATTCCACCTTCATTACCTGCAACGTTAGTGGCAGCTGGATAAGGAAATTCAAACCATCTTTTAGAATAATTTTCAACTGAAGTCTTAGTGTACTCTGTTGCTCTACTCCAAGCTGCTTGACCATCTGCTTCCACTGGATAAGTAGAAATTGCAATAGATTTTTTACCGCTTGGCAAATTAATTCGAGCAGCATCTACAATAAATGCAGCCGAAGAGGCCCAAGATACATCACGTGCATTTTTAATTTTAAATTTCCAAGTTAATGTATTTTTTCCTGCAGGACGTGAAGCAGCATTTGTAACTTCATCGGCAGTACGAATCATCACTGTTTTATCACTATTTTTAGCCGTTGCCCAACGTTTTTGTTGTTCAACAGTATACACTTCGGTAGGGTTTTGTAATTCTCCTGAACACACCACAATATGACTTGAAGGTGCAGTAATTGCAACATCAAAATCTCCATATTCTAAATAAAATTCCCCAGCACCAAGGTAGGGACTAATATTCCAACCACGAACGTCATCATACACACACATTCTTGGATACCATTGTGCAATGGTGAAAATTTTACCATTTTTAGTATCTACAACTCCCATTCTATCCGATCCATAATCAGGAGAAACGAATGAAAATTCAATTTTTAGTTTAACAGAAGTTCCATTACCATTCAAATCTTGAGGCAAATCTACTTGCATACGTGTATCTACGACTGTGAAAGTAGCTTCTTTTTCAACTGATTTTCCTCCAACAGAATTAATAACTTTGATGGATTTAATTTTAAAACCTCCATCAAAATCTTGTCCTTTGGCACCATTTCTACTTCCTTTTAAAGGAATAATAGCATTACCACGAGAATCTTTTTTGAATAAATTTTGATCTACATTCATCCACAAAAAGCTTAATTTATCTGGACTATTGTTGGTATATGTCAAGATTTCAGAACCTGTAATTTCTTTCGTTTGGTCATTAAGAGACGCAGTTAACGAATAATCGGCTCTATTTTGCCAATATTTTGCACCTGGCTGTCCGCTTGCAGAACGAGTATCCGTGCCATTTTTAGTATAAAAACCATTTGCAAACGTCTCATTATAATTGTAGTTCGAAACCGGATTAACTTCCTGTGCAAATACAGAAGAAAATCCTAAAAACAAAGCACTTAAAGTGAAGGCTTTAGTAAAAAAATTTTTCATAAATTGGAATTGGTTAATTGATAAAACAAATAAAAGAAAAAAATGCTTTTGTTTATCACAAAAGCATCTAAATATGTCTTAATAAAATGTTATTTGTTACACCGATTTGTAAATTCTATTAATTGGTATCACATTTCCTTGTTTTAAAATCACTCTATGGTCTGTTAATCCCCATACGGTTGTTTCTACAACTTTTTTAGATTGGTCGTCTTCAAAATAAATTTTAATCTTAGAATGTTCTAAATTTCCTAAAGATAGCGCCCGATTCAAATCAGAAAATCGCTCTTTGATTGCTGTTTCATCTTGTAGAACATCCGTTTTTGGAAAAACCAATTGAGGAATATTTTCTTTTGCTATGGTTTCAAATTGTAGATTCATAATATATTTTATTTATAATTGGTTTGAATAAAATTAATAAATATATTTACCGTGAACTATTATTACACCTTAAATTTTTCTTAAATTAATGTCAGTAACCATTTCCAATTTTTTTTTATCGGCTCAAATTAATACTAAAGGTGCCGAATTATTTTCTTTAAAATCCCTAAAAACCTACCAAGAATACATTTGGGAAGGTGATCCGAAACATTGGGCTAAGCATTCCCCTGTTCTGTTTCCTATTGTTGGAACCTTGAAAAATAATTCCTATTTTTATAAAGATCAAGAATACAATTTATCCCGTCATGGATTTGCAAGAGATCTTGATTTTGAAGTAATTCAATCCTCTGAAAGCAAAGTCGTATTTTCATTAAAAGCATCGGATGCAACTAAAAAAGTGTTTCCTTTTGAGTTTGAATTGCAATTAACCTACACGCTTTTAGAAACTAAATTAGAACTAAAATATGCCATAATTAATAAGGACTCTGTTGCAATTCCATTTTCTATCGGAGCGCATCCTGCATTTGCTTTACCTAAGAATTTTGAAAGTTATGCTTTAGAATTTGAAGAACAAGAAACCTTAACTTGTTATACTTTAGAAAATGATTTGGTATCCGATACTAAATTTGAAATCAAATTAGAAGATAAAAAACTTCCGTTACAGTATGCAACTTTTGAAAACGATGCCTTAATTATAAAAGCATTGCAGTCTAAAGAAATTACTATTTTAGATGGAAATATGCCTTCGTTGAAAGTAACTTTTAACGATTTTAATAATCTTGGAATTTGGACTAAAGTTGGTGCTCCTTTTATTTGCATTGAACCATGGTTGGGCTATTCGGATACTACCCATACTAATGGAGACATCCTAGAAAAAGAAGGCATACAAATTGTTAAAGAAAATGCAAAATACGAATGCAAATTTTCAATTGAAATTTTATAAAAACTTAAAAATCACAAATGCTAGAAATCAATTTTCATCCTTTTAAAAATTTAGAAACCGAGCGTTTACTACTTAGAAGAATTGCGGAAACAGATGTTGCTGAGATTTTTGAACTACGTAGCAATCCTGAAACAATGCAATACATTCCTCGCCCTCTAGCGAAAACTAAAGAAGAGGCATTGGCACATTTTAAAATGATTGACGATAAAATTGAAAGTAACGAAGGTATAAATTGGGCAATAACTTTAAAAGGAAGTCCAAAATTAATTGGAATTATTGGGCATTATAGAATACAACCCGAAAACCACCGTTGCGAAATAGGTTATATGATTTTGCCGCAACATAACGGACAAGGAATTGTAACCGAAGCCATTAAAGTTGTTTTAGAATATGGATTTGAAGATTTGCAAATGCATTCTATTGAAGCGGTAATTGACCCTGAAAACAAAGCATCCGAAAGGGTACTGCAGAAAAATGGTTTTATTAAAGAAGCACATATTCTAGAAAATTTACTTTACGAAGGTAAATTTTTAGATGCAGTAATTTATTCGATTTTAAAAAGAAATTTTAAACAATAATTTCTATTCTTTAGATAATTTAGGCAAAGTTTTTATATATAATTCTTCTACTTTTTTGCGTGCCCAATCGGTTTTTCTAAGAAAATTTAAACTTGATTTTATAGTTGGATTATCTGTAAAACTTTTAATTTTAATTAGTTCCCCTAGAGTGTCAAATCCATAAAAAAGAACTAATTGTTCTAGAATATTTTGTAAAGTGATTCCGTGTAAGGGATCTTTTGATTTGTTGTTTTCCATGAGACAAATATACACATAAAAAAAAGTCACCACTATGAATGATGACCTTTTCGTCCTATATTACTCGGAACTAACCAATAAATTGTTTTTTTAGAATAAGAATTTAACTTCTATTTATTAATTTACTTCTTTTAGTTTTATTTTTTATTTATTTGTTGGGCGAGTTTTTCCCAATGCTCATTAAGTTCTTCAATATCAACTGGATTAGCAGCTTTTTGTTCTTGCAATCGGCCATTGGAGAAAGCTCTAAATAAGATAGTTTCAATAATATAATCTTCATTATTGTTTATAGGTTCGTAAATTTCTTTAAGATTAATATCGAAAAGTCGTGCAGCATTGTTAGACCAAAAGGCTTTCCAGCCACTCTTGTAGTCTTTGATAAGGTTATATGTGGAGATTCCGGTTTGACGATAGATTAGTTTAACAAGTATTTGTCCTTGCATGTGGGACAACTTTTTTAGTTTGTCTTTAAATTCATTATTGATAAAGTCTTCTACAATCTTAAAATAGCGCTTTTTTTCTTTGTTGGATTGTAGATTTCCCATATTTTTATTTAATAGAGAAAGTCTGTCGGAGGCTGTTTTGGCAAATGGATACACTTTATAAACTCGATTTTGAAGCAGGAGGAATTGTTTTTTTTCTTCGGGATTCATTTTAACTTTGGAAAATGATACATCGTTCAATAAAATAGTATCCATTTTTATGGTATCTTGTTCTTTTATGTTGAACTCATTTTCGGAAGTGCTATTATTTTTGACTTGTGCAAAAGTTGGTACCGATATCAAAAAAAGTAATAGAAAGATTGCTTGCTTGAACATAGCTGTTAATTTTAGTGTAAAAATATACAATATACATAACAAGTGTAATGCCAAATTTATATTTTAGCAAAAAATAATTTTATGTCAACAAAATCTATACTTACAGACTCGTCAATTGCTTTTTTAGAAAAATACTTAAACAATCCTTCGCCAACTGGCTATGAAGCTGGAGGGCAGAAGATTTGGATGGAGTATTTAAAACCTTATGTGGATACTTTTATTACGGATACTTACGGAAGTGCCGTAGGAATTATTAATCCTGAAGCTAATTTCAGAGTGGTGATTGAAGGACATTCGGATGAAATTTCTTGGTATGTTAATTATATAACAGACAATGGACTTATTTATGTGATTCGCAATGGTGGTTCAGATCATCAAATTGCGCCATCCAAACGAGTAAATATTCATACCAAAAAAGGAATCGTGAAAGGGGTTTTTGGTTGGCCAGCCATTCATACTAGAAATCGAGGCAAGGAAGAGGCTGCAACTTTACACAATATTTTTATTGACTGTGGTTGCGAAACCAAAGAAGAAGTTGAAAAATTAGGCGTTCATGTAGGTTGTGTAATTACCTATCCTGATGAATTTATGATAATGAACGAGAATAAATTTGTATGTAGAGCGATTGACAACCGAATGGGTGGTTTTATGATTGCCGAAGTGGCTCGTTTGTTAAAAGAAAACAATAAAACGTTGCCTTTTGGATTGTATATCGTGAACTCGGTGCAGGAAGAAATTGGTCTTCGAGGTGCCGAAATGATTACGCAAACCATCAAACCGAATGTTGCTATTGTTACCGATGTGTGCCACGATACTTCAACCCCAATGATTGAGAAAAAGATTGAAGGCGATTTGCAAATGGGTAAAGGCCCTGTTATTGCTTATGCTCCTGCTACCCAAAATATCCTTAGAGAATTAATTGTAAGTACTGCTGAAGAAAAGAAAATTCCGTTCCAGCGTCATGCTACTTCTAGAGCAACTGGTACCGATACGGATGCCTTTGCTTACAGTAATGGAGGTGTTGCTTCGGCTTTAATATCGCTTTCTTTACGATACATGCACACCACTGTAGAAATGGTGCATCGTGACGATGTTGAAAATGTGATTCAGTTGATTTATGAAAGTTTATTAAAAATTGAAAACAACCATGATTTTTCTTACTTTAAATAGTATTTACACTACCTAACCAACATTAAAATCCGAAATACTACTTCGGATTTTTTTATTTTAAATATTTATGAAATCAAACTGTAACAATTAAAACTTTCTATTGTCTTTAGAATAGATTAAATCTACCAACTATTTGAAAAACCAAAATCTGGATATAGCAATTCTTTTGGAACGCTGCGCGGCTAATGATGAAAAGGCACAACTCGCACTTTATAATAGATATTATAAGGCTATGTTTAATGTGTCTTATAGAATTATAAGCGATCACGCTTTGGCAGAAGATATTATGCAAGAGTGTTTTTTAAAAGCATTTAAAAAACTTGATTCCTTTAGCGGAAACGTAACTTTTGGAGCTTGGTTAAAGAAAATTGTAGTGAATGCTAGTATTACGGAATTAAAAAAAACTAATAAATATACTATAGAATCTATATCGGACGGAATGGAAATTGCCGATTGGGAGACTGAGGAATCTATTAATTACGACCAATTAAAAGCAGATCACGTTTTGAAAACAATACAAAGTTTGAAACCAAATTATAAAATCATTCTAACTCTATTTTTTATTGAAGGCTACGATTTGGAAGAAATAACTGGAATTTTAAACATTACGAATGAAAACTGTAGAACGATGATGAGCAGAGCAAAAGAAAGTTTACGAAATAAAATGTCTCAATTATGAATAATCTAAACAACCTGAATTCTTTCTTTAAAGACCAAGATAATTGGGATTTGGAAGAACCTATTACTGGACACGAAAAACGATTTTTAGATAAATTAAAAATAAACAAGCCAAAGAAAAAAGTAAATTGGATTCCGTTATCTATTGCGGCTTCCCTCCTGCTTGGATTTGGGATTTTATATTTGAACTTTATCCATCCTACTAAACAAGAAGTTGTTTTTTCTCCGCAAGTACAGCAAGCCCACGATTCTATTTCTTCTATAATTAATAGCGAATTGTTAGCATTAAAAGAAAAGGAAACTCCAAAAAGCAAAGCACTTATTGTGGATGCCATGAAGCAAATGAATTCCTTGGAAAAAGATTATGATAATCTAAAACTTGAAATTGCAAAAAATGGAGAGAATAAACAAATTGTTTATGCCATGATAACCAATATGCAAACTAGAATTTCTTTTATAAAATCGGTTTTAGACCAGGTAGAAAGTGTTAATAAAATTAATGAAAACGATAATGAAATCCGTATCTAAATTAGTACTAATCCTAATGTTTCCTTTATTTTCTTTTGGAAATAATTACGATGAAGATGCCTTTACTAAAGAAAAAAATATATCTAAATCATTTAATGTAACTTCGGATGCGATGCTACAAACCTCCAATTCTTATGGAAACATCAATGTGTATTTGTGGGATGAAAACAAAATTTCTATTCAAGTGAATATTAAAGTTTCTGGAAATAATGAGGATAAAGTAAATGAAAAACTAAATTCAATTGATATTGCATTTGATGCTTCCGATTCTAAGGTAAGTGCTGCAACTATTTTTGGAAATAGTAATTGGAAAAATGGCACCAACCTAAACTTTGAGATTAATTATACCATTAAAATTCCAAGAAATGGCAATATTGCTTTAGCAAATAAATACGGAAACATTGGTATTGAAAAATTAAACGGAACGTCTAGTATTTCTTGCCAATACGGAAATATTAGGTTGGGAAGTTTTACTAATAAATCCAATAACATTTCGCTTTCCTATTCGGGGGATTCTTCAATAACTTCCATTGACAAATTGAATATTAACAGCCAATATTCGCAAGTGGAAATTCAAAATATAAACCAACTAAATATTGATGGAAACTATAATGGTTTTGTTTTACAAAATGTGGGAACACTTATGATGTCGTCTAATTACACCAAAATAAACTCCAAATCCATTCAGAAATTTAATTGTAATGGGAATTATTTAACGCTTAAACTAGGGGATATTGGACAAAGTTTGGACATAAATTCTAATTATAGTGATATTAATTTGAATACTACTTTTAAGACTAAAGACATTGTAGTTAACGGAAATTATTCTACTACTAGAATAACCTGTGCTCCAGAGGTTCCTTTTGATTTTGATATTAACCTGAAATATGGTGGATTCAAAGATCAAATTGGATTAAAATATTCCGAAAAATCGGAGAAAAACAATTCAAAAAGTTATAGTGGTTATAATATAAGTACCGGAAAATCCTCAATTTCGGTAACCACCAATTATGGAAGTGTTCAATTAATAAACAAATGATAAAATGAAAAAAACAATCACATTACTCGCTTTCTTATTCGTTGCAATTACTAATGCACAAAATTGGGATAAAGAAAAAATTACAGGTAACGGAAATCTAACTACAATTTCTAGAACTACTGAATCTTATGATGAAATTACCGTTACAGGGTCTTTCAATGTAGAATTAGTTTCTGGAAAAGAAGGAAATATTACGATTAATGGCGATGAAAATATAATTAATCATATTATTACCGAAGTTGAAGGATCCACGCTTAAAATTCACTTTGAAAAAAACAAAAGTTATTCTTACAATTCAAAATTAATTATCACTGTGCCATTTGAAGAAATCAGCGCGGTATCGTTAACTGGTTCTGGCAGTATTCAAACAAAAGATACAATTAATGCCAAAACATTTGAAATTAATTTAGCAGGTTCAGGTGATGGAAATTATAATGTAAATAGCACCAACTTAAATGTATCTTTATCGGGTTCGGGAGATTTAAAAGTAACAGGAATTACTCAAAATTTAGATGCTAAAGTTGCAGGATCTGGCGATATTGATTGTTCTAAATTAGAAACTCAAAATGCAGATGTGAATGTTGCTGGTTCTGGAGATTTAAAAGTAAATTGTATTAAAAACCTAACTGCTAATGTTGCAGGAAGTGGTGATATTCACTATAAAAACAAACCAGAAACAGTGGATAAAAAAATAGTAGGTTCTGGAGATATTACAAGTTATTAATTGGGTTAGTTATAAAGGAAGAAAGTCCCAAAACTTAATTGTTTTGGAACTTTTTTAATTATTTATTTTTTAAATATTCGGCGACATTTTTTTCAATCCGTTCCAGGATATTGGTGATATCTGCTTCAACGAACTTTTCTCCTAATATATTTTCATACAACTCTATATAACGATTGGAAACGGTGTCTATATATTCCTCCGTCATATCCGGAATCGTTTGTCCTTCTTTACCTTGAAAATTATTTTCAATTAACCAACGACGAACAAATTCTTTTGACAATTGTTTTTGCTCTTCCCCACTATCTTGTCGTTCTTGGTAACCATCGGTATAGAAATAACGAGAAGAATCGGGAGTGTGAATTTCATCAATTAAAACTATTACACCTTCCTTGGTTTTCCCAAATTCGTATTTGGTATCCACTAAAATTAATCCGCGAGAAGCAGCAATTTCGGTGCCGCGTTGGTATAAAGCACGGGTATATTTCTCTAAAACTAGATAATCTTCTTCCGATACAATGCCTTGTGCTAAAATGGCTTCACGAGAAATATCTTCATCATGAACACCCATATCGGCTTTGGTAGTTGGAGTGATTATTGGCGTAGGAAATTTATCGTTTTCTTTCAATCCTTCAGGCATAGTTACCCCACAAATGCTTCTTTTTCCTAATGCATATTCTCTTGCAGCATGCCCTGAAAGGTATCCACGAATAACCATCTCTACCTTGAAAGGGTCACATAAATGCCCAACTGCAACGTTTGGATCTGGAGTAGCAATTAACCAATTCGGAACAATATCTTGCGTCAATTGCATGAATTTGGTAGCAATTTGGTTTAATATTTGACCTTTATAAGGAATTCCTTTTGGCAATACGACATCAAAAGCCGAAAGCCTATCGGTGGCAACCATAACCAAAAGTTCGTCGTTAATATTATACACTTCGCGAACTTTACCTCTGTAAACCGATTTTTGATTTGGAAAATAAAAATTTGTAGTAGTTATTGTGTTCATTTTAGTAGTTGTTATTTTTGCAAAAATAGATTGTTTCTATACAATACACAACGAAGAAATAGTTTTTAATTCAATTTAAGAATTTAGTGTTTCCATTGGGATAAAATCTCCAATCCTTTGGCTTCAACGTTAAAAAGTTTTTCAGAATCTTCTATACCATTGTCGTTATAAAAGTGAATTGTAACCTCATTTTCATGAAGATTAATATTTATTATTTTGGAATTTGGAATTTTATAACGTTTGCCAGTTTCTCTTTTTAAATAAGCAAAAGTTCCAAGTCCTAACAACACTATCCCGAAAGGAATGGAACCACTTTTTGCTTTGGAAAGTATTATAATGATTAAACAAGCAACTACAAATAAATAGATATAAATTTTAAATCCTTTAAAGTTGTTTTGCCGAATAGATTTGGGCGATTTCTCTAATAAATTTAAGGTTTCCGACCAGTTTCCAGAATTAGTTAGAAATAAATTTTCGTCGTTAAGGTTTACAAAACCATTGGCATATTTGAAATATTCTTTCATTATTTATTTTAAAATGGGGCATTAAAAAAGGTGAAATTGAAATTATTCAACTTTATTTTAATCATTATTTTCTATACTCTTGTAAGCATCAATTACTTTTTTCACCAAACGATGGCGCACTATATCTTTATCATCTAAATATATTATTCCTATGCCATCAATATCTTTCAACACGAGGATAGCTTCTTTTAATCCGGAGATGGTTCTTCGAGGTAAATCTACTTGCCCTGGATCACCAGTAATAATGAATTTGGCGTTTTTTCCCATACGGGTTAAGAACATTTTCATTTGAGAATGGGTGGTGTTTTGTGCTTCATCGAGAATTACAAAAGCATTATCTAAAGTCCGTCCACGCATAAATGCCAAGGGAGCAATTTGAATAATTCCTTTTAGAATATAGTCTTCCAGGGTTTGCGGAGGTAACATATCCCGCAAGGCATCGTACAATGGTTGCATATAAGGATCGAGCTTTTCTTTCATATCGCCAGGTAGGAAACCTAGGTTTTCACCAGCTTCAACCGCAGGACGAGTTAAAATGATTCGCTTTACTTGTTTTTCTTTTAATGCTTTGACTGCAAGAGCAACTCCAGTATAGGTTTTTCCCGTACCGGCTGGACCTACCGCAAAAACCATATCGTTTTTAAAAACCGACTCAACCAATCTATGTTGGTTGGGCGTCATGGCTTTAATGAGCTTACCTCCTAGCCTATGTACCAAAATCTTTTCTTGATCAGGCATGCGTTGCTCTTCGGAAGAATTGCTTTGAATAACCCTTTCAATAACATTGGAATCAATATTATTATAGCGAGTAAAATGTAACATCAATCTATTGAATCGGTTTTCAAATTCATCCAATTCGGCTTTCTCTCCAAATGCTTTGAGAGTAGTACCTCGTGCTACAATTTTTAATCTAGGATAGTATTTTTTAATGGTTTCAAGATGTGCGTCTTGCGTGCCCCAAAATTCTTTTGGAGCGATGTCGTGTAATTCAATGATACGTTCGTTCAAATGGAGGGAGTTTTTTAATTATTTTTTACTAAATATTAGTAGCTTTGCAATCAATTCAAATTTAAGAAATAGAGCAGTACAAATCGCATTTAGTTATAAACAATTTTATGTCAATAATTACCCTTACTACCGATTACGGACTCAAAGACCATTTTGTTGGTGCTTTGAAAGGGAAAATTCTATCGCAACTTCAAGATGCTGTGTTAGTTGACATAACCCACCATGT
>CANGCT010000001.1 GCA_947452415.1 Flavobacteriaceae bacterium | reverse complement strand
AGCCTCCTCAAGTATTTGAGGAGGCTTTTTTATTGGGATTTGTTGGCTCACATTATGCTTTTCTTATACAAATTTGTAGTTGGAGCGCCCGCACTTGTGGTTGGGGCATGATGGATTGTAGTTGGGGCATGATGGATTGTAGTTGGGGCGAAAAAGTTGCATTGTTTATACACTATTAAAAAAATAATCCTTCCTTAATAAACTAAATAGGCACTTTATTTACCACAAACTCAAATCATCGCTTTAAAAAGTATAGAAATAAAATGTTAGATTTACATCTAAAACAGCTGAAAAAAGTCTGGGTAATCAAAATTACTTATATCGGAAAAAAGAAAAATCATGCTATATAAATTATTATTTTAAAAAAATAGCTGGATATAGTAAATTTTGACAATTAAAATACCAAAAGTATTTCGGTGGATTTTGATAGCTTTAAAATAAAGGAAGCCTTAACAAATAAAGATAATGCAATATTGTACAAATCATGATCATAAAAGTCAACACGAAGAAAACATAATAAATTGGAGTAGCGGAGAGATTAAATGGCATATTAAAGTGAGGTTTTAATATGTATAAAAAGAATAAATTCAATTATAAAACGAGTAAAAAACTAGAGTAATACCAAATAAATTATGAAATAGTTTAATTAATTTTTTCTCACCCCTAGCCCGCTGGGGAAAGATTAGATTATTCTATAATTATTGTTAGTATAATTTATAATGAAAACCTTTAAAATAAAAAAACAGCATCAAAAATATTTTTGATGCTGTTTAATTTAATTTTTATTACTTAAAAATCTGAATCGATTATATAGGACTAGTAATTTCATAAAAAAAGTTTATTGAAATAAATTTCAATAAACTTTTATAAACATGAGGTTTTTTTAATGACTTCCTCCTATTTTAAGAAGTAAGAACTAATTTTGAATATAATTTAGATGAGATTAGTTATTAGAATATTTATTTAAATATTTCCAAATATATCTACCAAAAAAACCGCGTTGGCACCAAGTTTTAGTTGCTTCATCTAGTCCGTAGCCATAGCCATAACCATAATTATAACTGTATCCATAGCTGTAACCATAACCGTAAATATTTTTAAAACTAATTCCGTTTAAAATAAAAGCAACATTATTGATTTTTTTATCATCCGATAATTTTAAGGCATATTGCACAAGATTCTTCTCTGTTACCTCGGATCGAACTACAAACAAAGTAGTATCGGCATATTTAGAAATAATCAAGGAATCAGAAACTAATAGACAGGGGGCAGTATCTAAAATTATAATGTCGTATTCTTTTTTTAATTCTACTATTAAATCAGCTAATCTTTGTGAAGACAGCAATAATGTAGGATTTGGAGGGATATCGCCAGCTAAAAGTATATCAAACTCAAAACCACCTTCACTTCGATTAAATAATAAATCTTTCCATTTAGCACTGCTATTATGTAAATAATTAGAAAGTCCTTTAATATCATTTCTATTTTTTTCCAAATATTTATGCATCTGTGGATTTCTAAAATCGGAACCTATTAATATGGTTTTCTTCTCTAAATTAGCATAAGAAGTAGCTAAATTATAAGCTACAAATGTCTTCCCCTCCCCTTTTTTAGCAGAAGTAACAAAAATTAATTTACCTCCATTATCGCTCGGTGTAATAAAATTAGTGTTATTAACCAAGGATCTAAATGCTTCTTGCTTTTGGAGCTCTCCATCCTTACTGTCTATTGCTGTTGGAATTTCAGCTAAAATTGGAATTTCTTTTGATATTCTTTCAATGTCTACCAACTTATGAATTTTATCATCAAGAGAGAAAATAATAAATAGTATCCCAAAAGGAAGGAACATTCCCAGTAAAAATGCAGTTAGATAAATTTGGGTTCTTTTTGGCGAAATAGGAAGTAATTCGGTAATGGCATAATCTATTACTTTAGTATTTGAAACAGTAATAGCATAATTAATAGATGCTTCCTCTCTTTTTTGTAAAAGTAATAGGTACAAACTTTCTTTCAAGTTTTGCTGGCGCTCTATACTACGCAATATTTTTTCTTTTTCGGGTAAAGAAGAAAAATTACTATGTGCTTTTTTTTCTGCTTCTTCTCCCTTATTAATAGTAGATTGCAATTGTTGGATGTATCCTTGGGTAGAGTTATCAATGTTGTTTTTTAAATTGTTCAGAGTATTAATTACTACTTTTAAAGCAGGATTATTACTACCTGCGGTGGTATGCATTTTTTGAAATTGCAATACACCAGTATTGTAACTATCTACAAAATTATTTATAGTTGCATTTTGTATTCCAATATTATCCGGCAATAAATCAAATTCGGTTTGTTTACCCAAATCTTGTTTAAGCATTTTTGCCAAAGACAGTTGCAATTGCGTATCGTATAGAGTTTGTTCTTTTAGGGATCTATTACTAATGCTAGCAGCTGCATCTTCTTGGATAAAACTTAAATCATTATTGGTTTTGTATACTTTTTTAGATTCCTCAATAGAATCCAATTCTTTTTTCAAATTAACAAAACGTTCGTCGGCAAAGGCAATGGTCTTTTTGTACACCTCCTGTTTGTCTTTAATGCCATCTTCATTATATGTTTTAATTAAGTTATTTAATATTATTTCAGAATGCTTCCCATCTGTACCAGATATTGCTAATGTTATTATATCACTGTCTTTTCCTAATTGCTCGACTGATAAAGAGTTGGATAAATTTATAGCTGTTTCATGAATAGTACTTAATGTTACTAAATAGCTATTTCCAACGCTATTCATAATATTAAAATTAGCTGCGGGCTGAATAGTTATAGGAAAGTTTTTTAGTGGTTTATTCATCCAAAATCCATTGGTTTTATAGGATTCGCCAGATTTTTCATCTACTATTGAATACCCATCCTGAGTGATTTTTATACTATATTGAAGATTATTAACAATACTGTCATTTCCGTGTTTATAACAAATTATAAAAGGAGGATTGTAGGTTTTAGTGTCTTTTATACTTCCTTTATAAACATAATCTATATTTAATTTTAAATTTTTTACTAATATTTCGGAAAGACGATACGATTTAAAAAGTGCCGATTCATTTTCTAAATTTATAGTAGATTTAGAAAACATTTTAGACATATCCACACCAAAATCTTGGGTGCTTTTATCGTCTGTAATTTTAACCGTTGCTTTTGTATTATAGACGTTATTAGTATAACGTAAAAAAGATACTGCAAAAAACATAGCAATTGAAACACATACAACAAACCAAGGCCAGTAAGGTAGGTACTTTCCAATAGTTTCATATATAGAGGTAGAATTTTGTTCTTCTATAAATTCCGAATAATCGTTTTTATCTTTGCTCATTTTTCGAGTTATTTTTTAAATAAAATTATGAAACTTACAATTAAAGAAGTGATTCCTAAAATAGTACTTAAATCAGAAAGGTTGTATCCCCCAGATTGGATTTTTTTACTATTAGGATTTACAATGATTACGTCGTTTTGTTTTATAGAAAATTTAGGATCGTTCATCCAGTTGGCCGTTGTTAAATCCACATGAGTGATAGTTCGCACTCCATCTGCCTCACGAATAAGCAAAATATCATTGCGTTTCCCATTCATAGTTAAATCTCCTGCAAACCCCAAAGCTTGTGGCAAAGAAATATATTGCTCTGAAAAAGGATACGTGCCTGGTGCATTTACTTCTCCTAAAATAGTAACTTTAGAATTTAAAATTCTAATATTTACACTTGGTTTTACCAAATGACCTCCTTGCTCTAAAATTTGTTTTAATTCGTCTGTTAGCTGTAATATAGTTTTGTTTTTAACAGCTATAGTACCCAATACCGGCATCTCTATATCTCCTTTAGGATTGACTAAATACCCCTGTAATTTCATTACTTCTATATTCATTACAGACGACGATGCGCCAAGTGGAGATTGGTAATTATAAGGCACTGCACTCTCTGGAATTAGTGAACTTACAGAAATACTCAAAATGTCATTGGGTTGGATTTTCGTTTCCAATTGGGTGATGTTTACCGAAGGGAATTGATTGGAATCTTGAAAATAAAGAATGTCTTTTTTGGAAACACAGGATGTTATCAGCAAAAACAGGAATCCTAGAGTAATGATAGATTTATTCATTTATATAGAGTGTAGATTTTTGGGCATGCAAATATAATAATTTAACCTTGTAAATACTTTATTTTAAAGTAGTAATACCAAACCTAAATATAAAATATATAATTAATTTGACTTCACTTCTTCCTCTAAAAGGATTGAAAGAAAAGATTGGATTATTTTAAATTTATTTTTGGTGTTAAATGGCTATAGTTACTTTTTTGTTTTTTTGTTTTAAACGTTTTAAACGTTCCAACTGCTTGCTTTGCACTTTGTTTTTAATGTAGTATTTGTACAATTCTTTTCCAATAAAAAAGGAAGCAATAGCAATACCTGTTAGCACTCCGAGTAAGTAAGGTAATAACATAGTAGGGGATTTTTAGGGTTAAAATGCATTTTTATCGCCTTTAAAAGTAACGATTATTGTTAAAAAACATATTTTTATATCTTTAATTAAGTTCCAATGCTGCACATATTCAATATCCGCTTTTACTCTTCGCTTCATATCGGACACCTTTTTGGTTTCTCCACGGTAACCAGATACCTGTGCTAAGCCCGTAATACCTGGTTTCACAAAATGGCGTACCATAAAATTAGAAATTAAATCATTATAGTCTTTAGTATGTTTAATCATGTGCGGACGAGGGCCAACAACACTCATATCCCCTTGAATTACATTAAAAAATTGTGGCAGTTCATCGATACTGGTTTTACGAATGAACTTTCCAATAGGTGTGATACGGCCATCTCCTTTTTGGGCTTGATTTGTATCGCTAAATTCATTTATTTGCATGCTACGAAATTTATAACACCAAAAAACTTTATTTTTTTTACCTGTTCGCATTTGTTTAAACAACACAGGCCCTTTACTTTGGTATTTAATTATACAAGCCAATATAGGGTACAACCACGAAAGTATAAAAATTATTACTAAGAAACTAATTACAATATCAAAAATACGCTTTACCAATCGGTTATAGGCATTTTGCAATGGTTCATGGCGGGGCTTAATGACCTGAAAATTATTAAAATTAGATGTTGTAAATGGTTCTGAAGAAATATCAGAAAAATCAGGAATAAATTTTAATCGCATGCAGTAATTGTCTGCCAGTTCAAAATAGTAATTCAAATCCGTAATATGTTCTGAAGCCGTTACAACATACAATTCATCTATTTTATCTTCATGTGCTTGGGTTATTGCTTTGGTTAGTGAATGTTTAAAATCTTCTTCCGTTGTAAATACTTCGTTGCTTTCTTCGTTAATAATTCCTTTAAAGTTAATAAATGTAACATTCGACTCTAATACTGCAGCCAATTCGATACTAGTTTTATTAAATCCCCAAATTGCAACATTAAATAATTTATTCAAACGGCTTTTTATTTTGAATAACAATAAGGTAATAAAACCTCTAGATAGCACTATATATAATGCCCAAAAGGTTAATTGAAAGATATTAGAACTTATATCAAGATGGAATTGGGAAGTACCTAGAATTAAAAAAATAATACTTTGTCGTATAATACTATGTAATACGAAGGAGCGCCAAGTATTACGATAAAATGCTTCCAAATTAAAAGTAGTTTCAATGCTATATAGTTTAAAATATAGAGTAGAAAATATCCATGTCAGTACCGACAGGAGTATAATGTTATTAGTTAGAAATGGGCTCCAATTTACCTCAGCAATTCTGACATGCTTTAACAAAGTAACATCACTAACAATAATAGCTGTAAAATCACTTAAAATGCAACAAAAAATTAAAGAAAACTTATGTCTGTTCAGCATATTTTAACTTTTTTACTAGTTTTATGAAAATAAGATAACAAATTCTACCCGCAAGTGCTCCTGCTACACCATAGAAAACATCCCAAATGTCTGGTTGTCGTTTATTCGTGAAAAATTGACCCACTTCAGCAATACTTACAATTGTAGTTGCAAAGAGTATATTGTACTTCCAACTATTTTTTGTAGCATTTGTAGTTAATCCACTTCGAAACTCCAATACAAATCCCAATGTTACAAAAGGCACTGCAGTGCGAAGATTAAAATAAACATTGCTCCAATTTCGCAACCATATTGGTAAATAAATCTCCGTATTAAGACTGGGATTTGGCAACCAGGAATAATAGAAAATTGCTCCTATTAAAATTATAATTATATAAAATAAAAAAATACGTGCAATTTTGTTTGAGTTCAATTTTTTTTGTAGTTCTATTTTGTTAATTGGAGATTTATTAATTTTACCTCACCCCCAACCCCTCTCCAAAGGAGAGGGGAGCGAGAAACGATTTCAAATACACTATTTTATAACAAAATGCATTTTGATTATTTTATAATTATTGATATTTACTTCTCGGCTACTTGTGATTCTGAGGAACGAAAAATCTACTGTTTATTTTCACTCCCACTCTCTTTAAACAACGAAAAAAGCACTTGACTGAGGAGTGATGGCTTGTGCTACTATTCTTTTTATCTTCGGACTATCACTATTTAGCTTCGGCCTATAACTATTTGTCTTCGGCACATCACTATTTGTCTTCGGACTATCACTATTTAGCTTCCGCCTATAACTATTTCCTTTCGGTAGATCACTATTTGTCTTCGGACTATTACTATTTGCCTTCGGACTATCACTATTTAGCTTCCGCCTATAACTATTTCCTTTCGGAAAATTATTAGTACTGTTTTTGAATTTCTATTGAAAACCTAGAACATACATTCTAAAACCTAAACCTTAAAATTACTTCCCTATAGCACGATAAATAAACCCAATTTCTTGGAGTTTTGCTCCATTTAATATATTTCTGCCATCAAAAATAAATGCTGGTTTTTGCATGTTGTCATAAATGCGTTGCCAATCGTAAGTAATAAATTCATCCCATTCCGTTAATACTGCAATTGCATGGGCATTTTGGCAAGCTTCGTAGGGATTTCCATAAGTCGTCGCTTTTTTCGCATTTTCCTCTGGAGTTCTGGTTTCAAGGTAATCCAAATCGGCAAGCATTTTTTTTCTAGCAACTTTAGGATCGTAAACTGCAATATCTGCGTGTTCGTTTAACAAATCATTAGCTACATAAATAGCAGCCGATTCTCTAGTATCATTGGTATCTTTTTTGAAGGCCCAACCAAAAAAGGCTATTTTTTTATCGGAAATTGTATTGTATAAAGTTTTAACAATAGTATTGGAAAATCTTCTTTTTTGATGATCGTTCAGGATAATAACCTGCTCCCAATAATCGGCTACTTCTTGCAATCCATACGATTTGGCAATATACACCAAATTCAAGATGTCTTTTTGAAAACAAGATCCTCCAAAACCTACAGAAGCTTTCAAGAATTTTGATCCAATTCGGCTGTCCATTCCAATAGCTTTAGCAACTTCGTTAATATCAGCACCTGTTACTTCACACAATTCGGATAACGCATTTATAGAAGAAATACGTTGGGCTAGAAAAGCATTGGCAGTTAATTTAGATAATTCTGAAGACCATAAGTTAGTAGTTAAAATTTTATCTTTCGCCACCCAATTAGCATAAATATCCACTAATGCTTGTACTGCTTTTTGACCGCCAATTGATGGGTCCCCTCCTATTAATACTCGGTCTGGATTTAGTAAATCTTGTACTGCCGTTCCTTCTGCAAGGAATTCTGGGTTGGAAAGAATTTGAAATTGCACTCCATTTCCAGTATTGTCTAGAATACTTTTTACCGCTTCGGCAGTTCGTACTGGCAGAGTTGATTTTTCTACTATTATTTTGTCTTCTTTGGCAATTGACGCAATTTGTCTGGCACATAATTCAATGTATTTTAAATCGGCTGCCATTCCTTTTCCAGAACCATAGGTTTTGGTTGGAGTGTTTACTGATATAAAAATCATTTGTGCTTCGTTTATAGCTTTATCTACATCGGTAGAGAAAAATAAATTTCTTCCTCTTGCTTCGGCAACTACTGCCGCTAAACCTGGCTCGTATATAGGAATGTTATCTACATCTTGATCGTTCCAAGCGGCTATGCGTTCGGTATTTAAATCTACCACTGTTACTTGAATATGAGGGCATTTTTGGGCTATAATAGCCATAGTAGGTCCTCCTACATAACCTGCGCCAAGACAGCAAATTTTTGTAATATTCATAATATTAATTTTTGTTTTTTATTTTTAAATATTGTTTTAAAGCTATAATTTTTTTTAAGAAAACTACTTTTAAAGCATTTAAACCATGGTACTTATAGATATAATAATCTTCTTGTAAAACTTCCCAAGTTCTTTTGAAACTTGTACTCAAACCACCCATTCTCATTTTAACAACATAGCTGTTTAGATAGGTCATTTTAATTTGGTGTTTAAAGAGATAACGCAATAACAATTCGGTATCGGATGCTATTTTAAAATCAAGGTTATAGTTACCGTATTTTTCAATTATATTTTTCTTTAAATACACTGTAGGATGTAAAGGCAACCAACCCAATTTTACTTTTTCTATACTGTAATTACCACCTATTCGATCTCTGATGATACGTTCTTCTGCATCGTTAGATACATAAATTCCATCACCATATACACCATCTGTAGCAGGATTATTTTGAAAAGTGGCAACCAATTGAGAAACTACTGTTGGACCATAAAACTCATCATCCGAATGCATTAAACCAATAATATCACCAGTTGCCAAACGCAAACCTTTATTAAGGGCGTCGTACATTCCTTTATCTGGTTCTGAAATAAAGTGGCTAATTTTATCGGCATACGATTGAATAATTGCAGTAGTTCCATCACTAGAATTGCCATCAATAACAATATATTCAATAGTAGGATAATCTTGCATTAGCACACTTTCAATAGCTTTGGCTATAGTGGCTTCACGGTTGTAACAAATGGTTATTATGGAAACTCGCATTAATTTGTTTTTAATTAAGCAGAATAATGAAACTAATAATTACTTATTTGCAGTTAAAAGTGCATCAAAATAACTAATGGTGCTAATTAATCCTTCTCGCAATTGAATTTTAGGTTCCCATCCTTGCAGTTTTTCTTTAGCCAAAGTAATATCTGGCTGTCTTTGTTTGGGGTCGTCTTGGGGTAAAGCCAAGTGAATAATTTTGGACTTTGAGCCTGTTAAGGCAATTACTGCTTGAGCCAGTTCTAACATGGTAAATTCGTTTGGGTTTCCTAAATTTACTGGGCCTAAAAAGCTAGGATCGGAATGCATCATTCTAATCATTCCTTCTACCAAATCATCCACATATTGAAACGAACGGGTTTGTAAACCGTCCCCGAAAATTGTGATGTCTTCTCCTTTTAATGCTTGAACGATAAAATTAGAAACCACTCTACCATCGGCAGGATTCATATTAGGACCATAAGTATTAAAAATACGAATGATCTTAATAGCAACTTGGTTCTGATTGTGGTAATCCATAAACAACGTTTCGGCACATCGCTTACCTTCATCATAGCAAGAGCGAATTCCAATTGGGTTTACGTTCCCCCAATAGCTTTCGGGTTGTGGATGTACATGTGGGTCACCATAAACTTCACTGGTACTGGCCTGCAGTATTTTAGCATTTACCCGTTTGGCCAAACCAAGTGTGTTAATAGCACCCATCACCGATGTTTTTATCGTTTTAATGGGATTGTACTGGTAATGTACCGGGGAAGCCGGACAAGCTAAATTATAAATTTCATCTACCTCTGCATAATAAGGTTCTGTAATGTCATGGCGTACCATTTCAAAATGCGGATTACTCAATAAGTGTATAATATTATTTTTATTTCCTGTAAAATAATTATCCAAGCAAATAATTTCATTGCCTTCGTTTAATAATCTTTGGCATAAATGGGAACCTACAAATCCTGCCCCTCCAGTTATTAGTATTTTTTTCATTGTGTTGTTTTTGTTTTATTTAGTTTTTAACAAAGTGACTTTGGTTTGAATTTGGAAAAAATAATGTGCTTTAAATCGAGCTAAGTAAAATCCTTCTTTACCGTCTAAAAAACCAAATTTTAAAAAATAAGCGCCTATAAAATAAACCATGGGAAGCAAACCCGTATTTAAAAGTCCGTATTTCATTTTTTGATTTAAAGACAAGTTGTTATTATTTATTTTCTTGAGTTGCAAGTACCGCTGAGCTTCCCAACTGGAATAGGCATTATGCTTGTCAATATAATGTTCTAAAGTTTTAAAATCTTTGTGAAGAACTTTAGCACGAATACGACCAATTTTCCCTTCTATAATAGGATGTTCGTGAACTTCCATATCTAAATGACTCCAGAAGTCTTCCTCTATTTTTTCATAAACCCCTTTGGATTTCTTAAAAAGTGCTGTTTTTTGAAAGCCATACCCATACCGCAGTTTTTTACCCATAAAATAGTTTTCAAACTGTATGGTATAGGCGTTATAATTAGTATCTTGGATTTTTATTGCTACTTCGTCTACAAAGGCTTCTGTTACAAACTCATCGGCATCCAAAAACAACACCCATTCGTTACGGATATTAGCATTTTGCAACGTCCAATTTCTTTTTTTAGGAAATTTACCATCCCAATTAAATTGCAACACTTCGGCTCCCATTGAAGCAGCTACGCTTACAGTAGCATCCGTACTGCCTGAATCTACAACGATAATTTGATTGAAACGCTTAAGTTTTTCTAGACAAGAAGGTAAATTAAGTGCTTCATTCTTAACCGAAACAATAACTGTTAATGCAATATTATTCAAAGTTTCTTGTTTTTATAAATTTTGCAGGATTTCCTCCTACTATGCTATTTTCTTCTACATTTTTTATTACTACACCTCTAGCAGCTACAATAGAATTATTCCCTACACTAACATTAGGACCAATAAAAGCATCAGCTGCAATCCAAACCCCATGACCAATAATAATTGGTTTTAATACCAATGGAAAATCTTTTTTAGTATAGTCATGGGAAGAAGCACACAGATACGTTTTTTGTGAAATTACAGTATTATCTCCTATACTTATTTTCCCTTGGTTGTAGCAATCCACTTGGGGACCTAAACTAGAATAAGCACCAATTTCTATATTCCAAGGAGCCCATATTTTTACAGAAGAGTATATATGAGACGACCATTCTATTTTGGCACCAAAACATTTTAAAACTAAAACGCGCCATTTTTTAAATAACCTAGAACCAAAGGGCCGAAACAAAATTGGAAAAATAATATTCCATATTAATCTTCCTATTTTATTTTTTAAACTAAACGAATGATTATAAGTTGATAAATCCAAGGTTGTTATTTTTATTAGGTTTCTAGTATACGTTTTTATTTACAAAAGTCAAACCAGCACAAAGTATTAGAAAAAGTTGCTATACTTTTTTTATTATTGTTTTATTGCATCTAACAATCTATTTGTTGCATTTTTAACATTAAAATGCTTTTGGTAGACCAAAAAGGCATTTTGGCCCATTTTTTCTTGAGCCTCCTTACTTAAATTGATCCATTTTTTTAGATTTTCAATAGTTCCAGCTAGGGTATCTTCACTAATTATTCCACCACCACCTCCTTCAATTTCTCTATAAATATTTACTTTATTGGTAATGAGCACAGGTTTATAGCAAGCCATAGCTTCAGCAACTGCAATCCCAAAATTTTCTTGGTGACTTGGTAATAAATAAACTTCGCAACCATAAAATGCCCCCCACTTTTGTTCTCCTTGCAACATGCCAGGAAAATGTATTTTTGAATTTGGTGCTGCCATTACAATCAATTCTTGAGCATAGTCAGAATCTGTTGGACCCGCAATTACCAAATCAGGTAAAGAAGAAATGTCTTCTACTAGTTTATTATATACCTGAATTAATAAATCGACTCCTTTTTTTTCGTGAATACGACTTAAAAAAAGCCAGTATTTTTTACCCTGAATAGCGGGACATTTTTGCTCAAATGCTTGTTTTAATTCTATTGAACTAGTAGGTGGATTCTGAATTCCGTATCCAATATTTATAGTTTTCTTTGGATGGTACTCTTTAAAAGTAGTAGCTGCTAAACGCATTTCTTCTTCACAGGTAAAAAACAGTGCATCAGCATTATTGATGCATTTTTTTTCTATATAACGCCAAATAATTTCGTTTCGCAGTGCCTTCCATTTTCTTTCAGGAGCTTTTTGAAAATAAGGATCTAACATTCCGTGGGGCATAATCATAACCTTTGGGACTTTTATACTCTGCTTTTTTAGAGATTTAATCGCATTATACACTGCTATATTATGGTATTGCCAAAGTCCGTGTACAATAACAAACTCATAATTTTTTAGATTCTCTTTTAACCATTTTAACAATAAAGGTTGGTATTGATAGGAAGATTTTCCTCGACCTATTTTATGAATAACAAAATCATCATTGGTATTGTATTCTATGTTTTGATTATCTAAACAAACTACTTCACTTTCAACACCTAAATTTTTAATAAAGGAAATCGAATTACGAATTCCTTGACAAGGGCCTCCGTTTTTGGGATTCATAGAAGTTATGACTCTGAGTACTTTCATTAGTGAAATTAAATGATTAAATCTTTTCTAAAATAGATAGGTATTGTTTTTCAATTGCATCTATAAAATGAATAGTATCAAATCTTTTTATGGATTCTAATCCACTGTTTATACATTCTATTCGTTCAATTTCTGAAAGATTTAGAACTTTTGAAATTTGATTCGAAGCAGTAGTTGCCCAATCATACGATAAGGAATCGTCAAATGGCCGTCTTGGTATTAAGAAAAAATCTGCATTCCCAATAACTTCAGTCATTGGTGTACTATTGGTAGTAATTACAACACAACCACTTGCCATTGCTTCGGCTATTGGCCAACCAAAACCTTCGTCTAAAGAGGGAAACAATAAGCAAGTTGCTCCAGAATAAGCAGCATTAATATATTCATCGGACAAATTTGTAATAAAATGAATGTCTTCTTGGTATTTGGATTTTTTATAGCAACTTATTAATTCTTTTGATGGTTTAGAGCCAATAAGCAATAAGGGAGCCCTATGATTCGTATTTGTTCTAAAGGCTTCATAAATTTCTAGTACTCCTTTTCTGTTTTTATAATACTGGTTTCCTCCAACATGAAGAACATACCCAGCAGACAAGTCTAGATGCAAGTGATTTCCTAAATTGATACGTGATGCCTTTGTATCCAATATTTTAAAAGTTCTATTCAAACCATTGTAACAAACTACTGAAGAATTAATTGAACCTTTATGTAATTTGTGTAAATCTTCTTGCGTTTTTTTGGAAATGGAGATAAAATTTTTGCCTTTAGAAAATCCATTTCGGATGTAGTTTTGATATAATTTACCCGTAAAACCCGCAGGATTTTCAGGAATGGTACCTAAAGCCGATTTTAGTGCTAAGAAATCATGACAATGAACCACATGAGGTCTCTTATTTACTAAAGGTACCCATGGCCCTAGGGCTTGATCGGCGAAAACAAAAAGTATGTTTTCAGGAATTTTTTTTAATTTTAATCTTACTTCTAATGGGAATACTAGATATTGATCGATATACCCCAACCATTTTTTTAGAGATGTTTTCATAGGAAGCCTATAAAAACGAGGTTTTGGAGACCAAACTTCTACTACATGCTTCCTTTCTCGCATACCTTGCAAGAGCATATTAGCATAGCGGGGCATACTTTGAGAACTTAAGAAATTAGGATGTGTAAATAGAATTATATTCATAATTGATTTACAATAGATTTTGCTATGGCTTCAATAGAATAGTTTTCTAATCCTTCTTGTGCCCAATTAAAATTTCTACTGAATTTTGATAATTCTTCAACCTGCTTTGATAATTCTTTTGCATTTCCTTCTTCAAAAACCCTAAATCTTTCCCATCCATTAAAGTCTTTATGGCAACCAACAACATCACTAACAATTACTCCACAACCAGCTTGCAATGCTTCGTTGGCCACTAACCCCCATGTTTCCCCCATCTTACGTGAAGGCAAAATCATAATATCCATGGCTAAATAATGCGAAGGCATTTCTGTTTGATTCACAAAACCAGTAAAAACAGTATTTATTCCAAATTTTCTTTTAGATAAAATGGCTCTTTGTTTTAATTTTTCATCTAATTCTCCACTACCTAAAAAATAAATACAAGTATTTTTAACTACTTCTTCAGGTAAATAGTCTAGTAATTCATAAAGAATTTCTGGGTTTTTTTTGGGGATCAATTTTCCTGAAAAACCAATAACAAATTTTGATTCATTTATATCCGATTTGGCACGACATTCGAAACGCATTTTATTTTTAGTTTCAGAATCTAAGTTTTTGAATCGATTTACGGTAGCATAATTAGCGGGTGATAATTTACTTAGTGAAACACCATGTTTTAAATAATGTTCTTTGTTTAATGTTCCGATAAAGAAAAATTTTGTAATATATTTATATATCAAAAAGTAACAAATATACCTAACGACACCTTTCCAATTAGATCTTTTAGAGGCTTCATCCTGAGTTTCACATCTTAAAAAAACTGGAATTTTTCTTTTTTTAGACTGCCATAAAGCTAACCAATCGTATCGATAATTAAGCCCCGTCAATAAAACATATTTAGGTTTGATTTTATCAAGCACTTGACTAATTCCTATACCTGTTAATGAAGACCATCCGGAAAGTGGTTTTCCATTTTCACAATTAAGAATAGTGTTTTGATATCCTTCTAACATTGGTTCATCCCAAGCAATAACTTTACCAAATCCGCTATCTGCATGTCCTTTTACAGAACAATCTGACGCATAAACCACTTTCAATTTGCCTGGTTCCATTTTTTCAATATGCTTCCATACAGGAACTCTGTATTGAACTGGATGTGAATCAAAAACTACAATTTTAATCATTTATTGATGTTATTATTTTCTGTAAATATTATCGTTTTGAAATTTATTTAAGAGACTCTCTCCACAATGTTTTCTAAATTGTTATCTTAATACTAATTTTGATTCTTTATTTCTTATAACAAAATCTTCTTGATGGAATGACTTGTGTTTCCTAGATTTATATTATGAAAAAAACTCAAAACTTTTGTTTGACTAGTTTAATTTAGGATACTTCTATTACAACAAAATAATCCTACCATGTAATGTTTTTTTTTGAAATAAATTATTTATTTTACATGTTTGGATTTAATAATAGATTCTAATTATGTAAAAATAATTAGGCCTTTCGAATTAAAAATTTTCGATCGTTTTCATCAAATCTTTGTATACAAATTATAATCCCGAAACAAATCCAAAAATAAATAGCTAATGGAGGCTGAATAGTTAAGGTTCCTATCAATCCTTGAACTAGGATATACGCAAGTAGGAAAGCACCTGCACTATAATAATTTCTATCTTTTATTGAACGTAATAATCTGTAAGAAAAAAAAATGATAAATAATCGAAATCCATACCATACAATTACCAAATAAAAACCGCCTTCCCAAATAATAGTTGCAAAATCAGTTTCAGTCCAAACACCATTAGATCGAATTGACTTTGCATAATCACTAATTTTTTCAGAACCATTTGTCATTACTCCAAGGCCATTTCCAAGCAATGAACTGTTTGTTAACTGCGAAAATGGTTCGATTACTCTATCTAATATTGCATTATTTTTTGTTCCGCTACTTCTTTCCGTATAGGCTGCAAAATATTCTGGTTTCCAAATTTTAATAATTGGAAAAATAAATAATAAAAGAAGTACAGGCAAGATTAATTTTTTTATGGCAAAAAATGAATTATTTATCGCTATGAAAAAAAAAGCAATTAATATTATTGAAAAGAAACCTAAAACAGCAGTTCTTCCTCCAGTACTAAAAGCTCCAATCAACAACAAAATTGGTATTCCAAATTGAAAAAACATGTAATATCTCGGTTTGATTTTATTTTTATTATTTAAAAAGAAAAAGGTAAAAAAAAGTGCAGTACCAAAAACCAAGAAATACGAATACTGACCAGTAAAAGAAAAAGTTGAGCTAATGCGCAATTTCCCAGCTGCTGAAAAATGTTCTAATGACTCCCCATCTACAGATTTATTTAACCAATGTGATTGAGGTAAATTTAACTCTAACAACCCTATTAAAACAATAGGCACAATTAAAAATGAAATGAAATTTAAAAATAAAGTAAATTTATTCTTATTTCTAGGCGGAAAAGCCATTGTAATTAAGATAGCCAAAACAAAATACAATAAATATAATTTTCCTCCCCATAATAATAATATAGGGTCTATAATAATATTATATAAAAATAGTGGAAACATGAAAATTATGACTAATTTAAATATCCTTGTGATCTTTAAAGAGATTTCGGAAAGTTTTGTATTAATAATAAAGTACAATCCTAACAAACACAAAAAATCCTTAAAAAAAAAGATTGGGGTGCTTAAAAAACTAGGCGCTGCTTTTCTTGCTAAACCTTCAAATACAATTGTAATTAATATGGCATAAATCAATTTTATTGCCTTAGCTTCTTGTTGTATTTTCCTATTCATTTTTAGTATGATTAAAAAAAATAGTCTCTAATTTTTCGCAAAGCATACTTCCAGATGCGTCCCATCCATTTAAACTAGCAGCTTTTTTATTCGCTGCTAATTTCATTTTTTGCAATAATTGTTTATCAGAGCCTAATAAATTTAATTTTTCATATATAGCTTGCACATCTCTAATCGGAACAATATATCCTTCTTTACCATCAGTTATTAATTCATCACCTCCAGAATTGGTGGTTGTAATGATAGGTAAACCAAAGGACAATGCTTCTCCCTGAACTAGTGCCATACCTTCTTCAATAGTTGGCAAACAAAAAACATCTGCAAAAGTATAAGCATTTGTTAAGTCAGCTCCTTTTAGGACTCCTTTGAAAATAATATCTTTAGTTAAAATAATATCATCTATTCCAGAAACTTGATCTTTAGGACCTACTATGAAAAGTTTTTTGTTTGGCAAATCTAACATTTTAAAAGCTTCAATTAAATATCTAAGACCCTTTCTGACGGAAATTGAACCTACGTATAAAACAGTAAAACTAGAATTGCTGTTTTCTGATTTATTGTTATTTATATTTAAATTATCAAATCCAAATGGAACTTTAATAAATTTTTTTTCAGGAAAACCTTTTTCAATAAAACTTCGTTTTACAAATTCAGACGGTACTAAAATATAATCGGCTTCACTATATTCCTTTAAACGACGTTTTTTTTCTTTCTTATCAAATGGTGTCCATTTTAGATTTAAACTCTCATATTCTTTCCTTAATAATTCTTCTTGGTATTCTACATGAGAGTTTACTGCTTCTACAATTGTAATTATACCTTTCTTTTTGGCGAGTCTAGAACAATTTAAGCCACTCCCATTATAAAATAAAAATAAATCTGCATTATTTATAAATCTTTTACAAACAAAATCTTGCTCTATTTTTGCTAAATATGCTAAAAAAACAGTTGTTTTCTTTGGTAAACCTATTTTCAAACTAATCAAGTAAATAGTTTGAATAATATCTGCATGATATATTTTTTCTTTCAGTTCTACTAATTTAGCTCTTGGGCTTAACCGAGAAAAACCACTCACAAAAACTAATAATAAATTTGATTTGTTTAAACTTGAGGCATATCGATAATGATGGGCTCTATTAGGAGCTGTATAGATTACTTTCATAACTTTTTAGCTTACTTTAACCAAGCATTATTTGCTGCCAAAAATTCGCAAGGATTATAATTTAACAGTCCTACTCTTTTTTTGCTAATTGCTTTTGCAGGATTGCCAATTACAATTGAATAGTCTTCAACATCTTTACTTACAACTGCCCCAGCACCAACAACTGCTCCCTTACCAATTTTCACACCTGGTAAGAGTATCGCATTAGTTGCTATCCAAGCATAATCTCCTATATAAATTGGACTTTTTTTATGCTGCCATAAAGGATCTAATACATCGTGAGATGCACTTAAAATAACTACTCCATCATTAATACAGACATAATTACCTATGGTGACTTTATCGTGTAATGCTATTTCAACTTTGCCAAGAAATGAGAAATCGCCAACGCTTAAATTACTTTTCTTGCCTCCAATATTAACGATTCCAATTTCAGCAGTTTTAGCTATATTAGCACCTAACTTACAAAGTTTTTTTCTTCTATTATTGTTTGATAAAGTTTTTTTTAATGTTAGAATTCTTTTTGCCCAACTGATACAAAATTCTTTACTTAAAAAAGAATATTTTGAACGATGTTCCCACAAATAATTTAAGCTTGCCATAACATCTAATTTGAATTTAATATTTCTAATAAACTATCTGTAACAGAGGTTAGTGTATTTATTTTATTTTTTTCTATTTTTTTATTAAACAATTTTTGAATACTATCCTTTTTAAAATCAATAACATTTTCCATAGGATCTACTTTGTTTATATCCAATTTAGAAACCTCCCATTTTCTTGCGATGCACAATACAGGTAAACCATGTTCAATTAGAGTTGCAACACTACCGCTTTTTTGGATTAATAAATAAGGAGTAGTACTTACTCCGTAATTACACGTTAATAATTTTTCACTAATTTCTTGATTGGAACAATAGCCAAATATTTCATATTTAATATTTTCAGAGTCTAAAATCATAGTCCACTCTTTTAAGGAGCTTCCGCAATTTCCAACAAATAAAAATTTAACAAAACATCCTTTTCTTTTTTCTAATTCTAGTTTTAATTCATCCATAAATTCTTGGATAGGTGCTCCAAAATGAATTCCGCCAAAAAAAGCAAAAATTAATTCATCAGTTTTTTTTTCATTATAATCTATAATATTATTTGAAATATTACTAAATAATGGGAGCAATTTTGAGTTATATCCTAAGTTTAATAGTTGTAGTCTATATAAATTAGTATTAGTATTAATAACCACAAAATTTAAATTTTGCAGAATTTTCAAAACAATTTGTTTTTGTAAAATACCAGTACATTTGGATTTTAAAGAAGCCTTTTTTTCAATTCCAATCCAGATCTCATGAAACATAACATGCCATTGATGATTTCCTTTAAGTGCCTTTAAAAATCCTGACATCCAAAATGGCAAGCCTTTTGGATTGAAACTATAGGGTACAAATTGCAAAGAAATCCAATCTATCGCTATCTCTTTTACAATTTCTTGTGTCCAAGCAAGTCTTTGTTTGTAAGAAGTAATTATCGGCATTCGTCTTACTATAACGGGAGTTTCTTCAATTACCTGGTTTTGGGTAATAAAACTTACTACATGCTTATCATACAAAGATACTATTTGCGCGTTATGCCCAGTACGTATTAATTCTCCACATAACCTACGAGTGTAATCGCCCACACCATCTTTACCAGGTTCGGCAGAGCCACAAAGGAAAAGTAAATTCATATTCTATTTTCGTTCACTTATTTTTTTTGCTGGAACACCTCCCCAAATTTCATAAGGTGGAATACTTTTTGTAACTACACTACCTGCAGCAACAACAACACCTTCTCCAATACTAACCCCCATTAGTACTACAACATTGCATCCTAACCATACATCATTTTCTAAATTTATTTTTTGTTTAGGTGCTATTTGGTTACGCATTAATGATTTTTTTTCAAGCCCATGGTTATGGTCTATAAAACGACAACCTGCAGCAATTAAACAATTATTTCCAATGATAATTTTATCTGATATATTAAACTCTGTATTATTTCCTATAAATACATTATCTCCAATACATATTGATTGACCAGCAGAATAGATACCATCATAATGAAAATAAATATTGTGCTCTAATCGGCAGTTATTACCAATTGTTACTTTGTGTGGCCATGTAACTTCTATTTTAGAAAAATAGGTTCCCTTACCAATTTTCATACCACCTAACCTTAACCAAATCATATAAAAAAAGTCATATCCTTTTTTAAAATAACGAAAACGAATAACAAATAGCGATTGCTTAATAAAATAGTGAAAATGCATTTAGTTTTTTATTGCAAATTAATTTTTTCTTGAATAAAATCTAGACATTATTTTACAAAATTTTAATGCATAAACTTTACGTTTTATGTAAAAAAAACTAAAAGGTTTTAATTCATTTGAATTAACATTTTTCCAAAACTCAATATCTGCATGTCTTGGTAACATTCCATTTAAAAAAGCTATAATAAAATTTACATTCCAAGGTTTTTTGGGCCCTAAAGGATGAAGCATTAACCTAAAACCATAATGAAAACCCATTGCTTCAGGACCTATTGTTGAAACTTGCTTTTCTGTGATCATAACTGCCATATTAAGAGAATCCTGATTTGCACTTAAAACTACATTACTTCTATCGTTGACTCTAATTTTTGTTAAGTCGCCAGCTATTTGCATTAAAATTTGGGAACAATTATTCCAATCAGAAATAAATTGTTTATTTTCCTTAGTCCAACCCAAAAATCCACTGTTGTAATATCTCGATGGGATTTGATTAATTTTATAACTGTCATTTCTAGCCAATTCAATCCATTGCTTTCGTATTGGATGATTAGCACTCATGTCATAGTTGACATCTTCGCAAATTGCGACACCTTGCTTTACCCATTCTCCAAAGAAACTTACCCTGTTAACCAATACAATATCAGAGTCGAAAAAAAAATATTCATCTGCTTCAGGTTCCAAAACATTACTTAAATGATTAAACCATTTCGGTTTTTCATGAACCATATGAAGATTACCTTCTAACTCGACAAAGTCAATAATAAAACCGTTTTTTAAAGTTAATGATTGTCCGTTTTTTGAATTTGTCAGTTGCGGTAACCATTGTGGTAAATTACCTCTATAACCTACAACTATTTTGTCAGCATAGGTGCCGTTATTAATTATTGAATTAATTAATGCAGAAACGCCATAGAAATATTTATTTTCTGCTAATGTTGTAAAAACTACCATAATATATTATTTTCTTGATTTTATTTTTTTTGCTGGAATTCCACCCCAAATTTCATATTCACCTACACTTTTATTAACTAATGCTCCAGCAGCAATAATAGATCCCTTTCCAATTGTAACCCCTCCTAAAATTATAACGCCCGATCCTATCCAAACATCATCTTGAATTGTGATTGGATTATATATACATTTTTGAGCTTTAATAGGTATACTCAAGTCATCAAAAGAATGATGAGCGTCACTAATTATACAAAGTGGGGCTATCATACAATTTTTACCTAGTATAAATTTAGAACCTACATTGATTTGAGTTGAATGTCCTATAAAAGTATTATCACCTATAAATATAAAAGATTTTTTCCAAGGACCCCCTGTTCTCAATCTTACATTATCTTCAATATTACAATTATAACCAATCTCAACCTGTTCAGGTAACGGTATATGAACACTTCCTAAAATGCTATTTTTTTCAATACTTAAGCCTCTCAATTTTAAAAATGAAACTTTTAAAACTCTATTCACATAAATATATGATGAATAAATCCTATAGAAGAATTTTACACTTAATTTACGTTTAATCATCTTGAAATTTTGGTTTTATATAAAAAATATAATGAATGAATAACTACTGGAAATATGCTAATAAATATATTAAAAAATAATACCTGTTTTAATTCTCTAATATCAAATAAATATAGACCAAAAATTACAAAACAAATATTACCCGTTATTATAATTACTGGAGGAGTTGGCCATCCCTTTGAAGATAATACATTAAACGAAACACCACTTAAAAAACTCATGCCAGAGGCTATCAGTACTAATAATAATTCTACTTGTAGAGTTATATACTTAGGCCCAAGTATACTTAAAAAAAGTGTTGAAAAACAATTAACAAATAGTATTATCACAATAATACTAATAATTAAGGATAGAATAAAACTATAAAACTTCATTCTCAATCTATAATTATTATCAATACTTTTCGCAAAATAAGGAGATATTAACATTGTAGAAACGGTTCCTAGAATAGTAAAAATTATGCTAAATCTACCAATTGCTCCAACCTCAGCTAAGGAAGTTGTAGAACCAAAAATAGAAATTAACCATATTGTTAACTGACCATTAAAAGCAAAATATATAGTACCGGGCATAATTCGTTTTACAACACTCAATATTTGCTTTTGAATTTCGGCATCAGGACATGATTTTATTTTTGCAAATCCGTAAGATATTTTACTTAATTTAAAATTGCCATAAATTCGTGGTATTCCACTTGCTAAAATTGCTGTGAAAGCCCAAGGAAATGCAAATACCATTATACCTGATAGAACTAATCTACCTATTGCGACAATCATTTGATTTTTCTGAAGCGGAATAATTGCACTATGTAGTTTAGGAACAATTTCAAGTAATGAATCTGAAAGAACAGCAAAAAAAGCGGGAATTAAAGACAATACAATTAATATTGAAGTAATCCAACTAGCATTATTATGAATTAACAAATAAAATAATATTGGAAGCATTATCAGTAAACTAACTATTGCAAATTTTTTTCGTAAATCCAACCCTGTAGCTAAAACTATTCCTAATCTTTCCTTATCCTGCCATACTTTTCCCCCTTGCGCCATAACTCCTGCAGAAATACCACCATCAGATAATACAGTCATAGTTCCCAACATGGTATTGGCCAAAGTATAAAAGGCATATTCCTGAACGGGCAATAAGCGAACAATTAAGATACCGCAGGCAAAACCGACTGCTTGCACTATAAGCTGTGCACTTCCTGTAATAGAAATTAATTTCCCCCAATGTATAAAACTATTGTATTTAGGATGCTTTTTTAATTGGGCTATTTTATTCTTCATTTGTTGTATTGAAAAAGCAATAGTTAATAATTGGTAATTACATAAGAATTATTAGAACCTCTTTCTTTAGCACTTAAGTACTAAAGCAAATAAATTTTAATATTAAGACCCAAGTAACCTTGTTTAAGATTTTTTTTGCTTGTCGTATTTAGATTTTCAAAATTAAATATTATTAATGCTTATTACAGATAGCAATTAGTTATTGTTTTACTTAATAAACTAAGCAATTTTTTTTAAACCACATAGGGTCATAGTTTTATGCAGGTAATTTAGGCGCTTCGCTTTACAAAGTACACCTAGTTATCCTGTTGCTTAATCTATGGTTCTTTTTATTTTTGTAATTACTGAACTCTGCTTGATGACCACTAAAAGACTGACCTTTAATTATGCCCCTTTTTCAAGATTTCTAAATCACTTGCCACCATTTCTTTTACTAAACCAGCAAGATCGTATTGTGGCTTCCAGCCCAATTGGGTTTTAGATTTAGTTGGGTCTCCAAGTAATAAATCTACTTCGGTAGGTCGGTAGTATTGCGGGTCTACACGCACCACTACGGTGCCAATTTCTAGTTGGTATTCTGGATTATTACAGGCTTTTACGGTTGCAATTTCGTTTTCATTTTCTCCTTCAAATGCTAATTCTATTCCTACTTCTGCGAAAGCATAACGTACAAAATCACGAATGTAAGTAGTAACTCCTGTAGCAATTACATAATCTTCGGCAACGTCTTGTTGCAAGATGCGCCACATAGCTTCTACATAATCTTTAGCGTGCCCCCAGTCTCTTTGGGAGTTTAAGTTTCCTAAATACAAGCAATCTTGTTTCCCTAATGCAATGGCAGCGGTTGCCATAGTAATTTTACGGGTAACAAAAGTTTCCCCTCTTCGTGGCGATTCGTGGTTGAATAATATTCCGTTACAAGCAAATATATCGTATGCTTCACGGTAGTTTTTGGTAATCCAAAAACCGTATATTTTGGCAACTCCATAAGGAGAACGAGGATAAAATGGGGAGTTTTCATCGTAAAATCCTGCTGCATTTTTATTTTCTGCTAAACCTCCGTATAATTCGGAAGTAGAAGCTTGATAAATTCTTGTCTTCTTTTCTAAACCTAAAATACGAACAGCTTCTAGAACCCTTAATGTTCCAAGTCCGTCTACATTGGCAACATATTCGGGAGAATCAAACGAAACTTTTACATGTGACATTGCCCCAAGATTATAAATTTCATCCGGTTGAATTTCTTGAATAATTCTAATTAAGTTAGTAGAATCGGTAAGATCCCCATAATGTAATTTGAAATTAACATTAGTTTCGTGTTGGTCTCTATATAAATGATCTATCCTTTGGGTGTTGAAAGAAGAAGCTCTTCGTTTAATACCGTGAACCATATATCCTTTTTCTAATAATAGTTCTGCTAAATAAGATCCGTCTTGGCCTGTTACTCCGGTTATTAATGCTGTTTTTTGTTTTGTGGTCATCTTTTTTTTGTGGTCTTGGGTTCTGGGTTCTAGGTTCTGGGTTCTAGGTTCTGGGTTCTAGGTTTTGGGTTCTAGGTTTTGGGTTCTAGGTTTTGGGTTCTAGGTTTAGTTAATACTAACAATCGTTAAATTTTCACTCCCAACTTCTTACTCCCAACTTCTTACTTCTAACTTCCTTCTTCTAACTTCCTTCTTCTAACTTCCTTCTTCTAACTTTCTTCTTCTAACTTCCTTCTTCTAACTTCCTTCTTCTAACTATATTTAACTTCTTTAAAATTCTCGATGTTTTCTAAAAACCAAGCATAGGTTTTTGCAATTCCTTCTTCTAAGTTTACCCTGTGTTTCCAGCCTAGTTCGTGCATTTTAGATATATCCATTAATTTTCTAGGAGTTCCATCAGGTTTGGTGTCGTCCCAAATGATAGCTCCACCATGACCTACTATTTTTTGGATGGTATCTGCCAATTCTTTAATTGTTAAATCTACCCCGGTTCCTATATTATACAAATAATCGGGTAATCTGTTTTCTAATGCAAATACTACGGCTGCTGCCATATCGTCAACAAAAAGAAATTCTCGCATGGGTGTGCCACTTCCCCATAGGGTAACTGGCGCATTATTGTTTTCTTTGGCTTCATGAAACTTACGCATCATGGCAGGTAAAACGTGCGAGCTATTTAAATCGAAATTGTCGTGTGTTCCATATAAATTGGTAGGCATTAAACTTACATAATCTTTACCAAATTGGTTGCGAATAGCTTGACAGGTTTTAACTCCTGTTATTTTTGCTAAAGCATACCACTCGTTAGTAGGTTCTAAACTTCCAGTAAGTAAGTATTCTTCTTTAAGCGGCTGTGGTGCCATTTTTGGATAAATACAAGAGCTACCCAAAAATATAAATTTATCAACGCCAAGTTGGTGTGCGCTATCCAAAAGGTTGTTTTGAATTTGCATATTTTCCATCAAGAATTGGTATGGAAAATTATTGTTAGCCAAAATGCCTCCAACTTTTGCAGCAGCATCAATGATTACATCGGGTTGTTCTTTGGTAATGAAATCAGTAACGGCTTGTTGGTTTTTTAAATCCAATTCTTTGCTGGAAACCCCAATAAGATTAGTATAACCTTTAGCAGTAAGCGTTCTCCAGATAGCACTTCCTACCATTCCGTTATGACCTGCAATATAAATTTTTTTATTCTTTAACATTTTTCAATATTTCGATATAAAATTAAGGAAGATTTTTATTTAATCTTACCTTAAGTGTTTTTTTTAGGTTAATGGTGATTGTATGGTCTCAAGATTTTGATACACTTCTTTCACTGCTTGTGAATGTTCTTTTTGCAAAATCATAATTGCATCAGGTGTGTTAATAAACAAACAGTTATGTACACCAACAAAAGTAGTGTGCATTTCAGTACCTATAACCATATTGCCATTAGAATCTACAGAGTGTCCTTTTTGAACCAGATAATCATATACCGATTCGAAAGAACCTAAATCCGACCAATCAAAACTAGTAGGCACTACTTTTATGTTATCCGAACGTTCCATTACAGCATAGTCTACACTAATTGAAGGAATTTGCATGGATAAATCTAAGTCTAAAAATCCGTTTCGGTTTGCTTCCCAAGCTGCTTTCGAAGTACGAAATACTTCCGGTTCTTGTTTTTCTAATTCGGATAAAAACAAGCCTGCTTTAAAACAAAAAAGACCGCTATTCCAAAAGTAATTACCACTGTTTAAGTAAGTAGTTGCAGTAGCCAAATTGGGTTTTTCGTGAAATGCAATCACATTTTCACCTTCAAATTCAATATAACCATAGCCAGTTTCTGGCTTAGTGGGTTGAATACCAAAGGTAACCAAGAAATCTTGGTTGGCAAGGGCAATGGCTTGTTGTACCGATTTGGTATACAAGTCGCTGCCTTCAATAACGTGATCGGAAGGAGTGATGAGCAACACATCATCAGGTTGGGAGGAAAATGCTGCAAAAGCAATTGCTGCAGCAGTGTTTCTAGGTGTTGCTTCTACGATATGGGTAAAAGAAGAATCGAATTTAGTCATTACCGAATTGCTCATTTGGTAATTTTCGATATTTCCTACCACTATCAATTGGTTCGTGGCATCGGCATTTCGGGCAACGGTTTTCTCAAATAGAGATTGTCCATCAAAAAGCTCCAAATATTGTTTGGGCTGGCTTTTTCTAGAAAGAGGCCAAAGCCTGCTTCCCACACCGCCGGTAAGAACTACAAGAGTTACGTTAGATTTAGTAGGCATAAGATTTAATTTTGTTTGGGAACAAAAAAATTATTTTTATTTTTTTCTAGTTTTTAGAAAATTTGATTTAAAAAGCAACAACTAACTCAACTGTTGAGCCAAATAAAATAAAAGCATATCGAATATTATCTTGTTTTAATATTATTTTAAAAGAAATCAAACATAAATTATGTAGTTCGTCGATTTTTTTAAAAAAATATACAATTTTATATAAAATATTTTACAAGAATTAAATTATATGTATAATGACTTATAAGGGTTCCCCGTGGTTAGTTACATAAAGT
Source organism: Flavobacteriaceae bacterium (assembly GCA_947452415.1). GTDB lineage: Bacteria > Bacteroidota > Bacteroidia > Flavobacteriales > Flavobacteriaceae > Flavobacterium. Next base: position 49,207 of record CANGCT010000001.1, on the reverse strand, counting down.
ACTATCCAAAAAAAACAATTTACTAAAAAAATCCAAGTATTGTATTGACTTAAGACTAACATACATGATAAATAATCTACTATTAATATATTAATATAAGCTTAAGTAATGGTACAAATTTAGGCTATAATTTCATTAAAAAAACAATTATAAAGTGTTATAAAAGTCTTAATAAGGAATAAATAAAACTAAAAAACAAATTAAGCAAGTCTATTTCACAATAAAAAAATGTTTTTCATCGATGTAAAAGTGAGCTAAAATTGTATTTTTTCGGGATTTTTGATAAGTAATCATCTCAAAAAAAATTAAAATAAAAATGTCTTAGAAAAAATAAAAAAATGTTAAAATTTGCTATTATATTTGCAGTTAATTAAAAAAAAATAATGGATTGGCAGGTTCTATATACTAAACCTAAATGGGAAAAAAAAGTTGCGGAACAACTTAATGCTGCTGGAGTGACTTGCTATTGCCCAACTATGGTTAAAGTTCAACAATGGTCCGACCGGAAAAAAAAAGTATTAGTTCCGTTATTTAATCATTATGTATTTGTACAAGTTCCTGAAAAGGAAAGGAATTCGGTTTTTATTTCACCTGGTGTGGTTAGGTATTTATTCTGGCTAGGAAAACACGCAGTTGTCAAAAACGAAGAAATTACTACTATTAAGAACTGGCTTGAAGGAGGAGAAGACAACAGCATTGATGTATTGCAGTATAAAGTAGGAGAAACTGTAAAAATAGACAAAGGCCCTTTTATAGATCATGATGCAATTATTAAAGAAGTTACTAAAACCCATTTTGTATTAGTCTTAGAGTCTCTAGGCTGTGTATTAAAGATGAATCGTCAATAAAAATTGAGTAGTAAATAAGTCTAAAAGAATTCACTTTTAGGAACATCCAAAATTTCACTTAAGCGGCTCAACTTAGACATTTTTATATCTACTTTGCCTTTTTCTATTTCATCGTATTTTTTTAAGCTAATTTCCAATTGAATTGCAATAAATTCCTTGGTTAAATTGTTGCTTTCTCTAATTTCTTTAATCCTTTTATTTATCATTTTTGTTAATAGTTTGAAAAAAACGAAAAAATCTTGCAATTAATATAAATTTAAACGAATAGCTTTAACTATTAGTTTTTAATAAAATAAAAAGTTTAGTTTTTTTGTGGTTTAGACTTTTTACTTTCTTCAAAAATTTGATTTACATCAAAATTAAAAATAAAACTTACAGACACGTTTAAAATAGCTGCTATTCTAATAATTTTAGTAACAGTTAAATCCACCTCACCTCGCTCAATTTTACCATATCCGCTTGTACTCATTCCTAATTCGCCTGCAATGTATTCTCTAGTAATGTTTTTTAATTCTCTAATTTTTTTAATATTCTTATAAATTTTCAAATCCATCTAAAACTCCTTTAATAATAGTATTCAAAAAAAACTATTCTTTCCTACAAATCTATATAATTTTTAAATACCAATTATTATATCATTGTTAATTATTTGTTTGATGTCTAAATTTATAGATCCATTTTAACTGCTATAAAATAAACTTATTTTTAGTTTTCATTATTTGGGCGTGCCCCTTCGGGTCGGGCTGTACGCTTTATCTTTTCTTTTATTGCTTCGTGCCTACGCAATAAAAGAAAAGGATACCGCTTCCATCCCTCACGCAACATTTCCATAAGAACTATATATTTTAACTAGCCACCAACCAAAAAAAACATCCCGAGGTCTTTCGGGATGTATCTATAGTTTATAAGTTAAATCTTACAGTTTAATTACTTTGAGTTATTAGTAGCAATAACAAACTTTAATTTGTTTTTTACCCCTATTTGCAAGACATCTACTAAATCTTGCACTTGAAGATTGAAAGGAATTCGTACAACAACAGTTTGATCTTTGGCAGATCCCATTTTAGACAATAAAGTAGTTTCCAATTGATCAAAAGCAACTTCCTCTTTATCTAAATAAAAACGTTTATCTTCAGTTACCGATAAACTAATTAGTTGCTTATTGGTCTTTTCGTTTGTTTTAGATTTTGGCAATGTCATCTTAATCACATTCGGATTTGCTAATGTAGATATTATCAAGAAAAATAATAGCAAGAAAAACATTATATCACTCAAAGACGAAGTTGCTACTTCGGCATGAAATCGTTTATTTCGTTTTACCATTTGGACGTTGAATTATATTAACAAAATCTAACACTTGTTTTTGAATGCTCAATGCAAAACTATCTATTCTGCCGTTAAATAAGTGGTAAGCCGAGTAAGCAACAATTCCTACAACCAAACCTGCACCAGAGCTAATCATTTTTTCATACAAACCTCCAGAAATATTACCAATACTAATATCTTCGGTTTGAGAAATACTGTAAAAAATCTTGATAACTCCAGATATAGTTCCAATAAATCCAAAAGTTGGAGCGATACCCGCAATTAATCCTAATTGTCCTAATTTGCGTTCCATCTCGCCAACTTCAATATTAGCAGCACGTTCCATATTAGATTCAATTTCTGCAATAGGTCTTCCAATAGTTAAAATCCCTTCACGAAGCACATAGCCAGATGCGGTACCATTTCTTTCGGCAATTGACACCGCTCCATCTAAATTGCCAGAGTTTAAGTTATCTCGAATGTCTCTAATTAAATTAGGATCCATTTTGGCGCGTTTATGAATATATAAATAACGTTCAATTATCAAATAAAAGGTATAAAACAATAAAAGCGAAATTGGAATAAGAAAAAAACCTCCCTTTAAAATAAATCCCAATACTGATATTTCATTCGTTTTAACTGTGCCTTCAATTACAGCTCCCGTTGCTTTTGCAATAGTGTCATTTTGAACTTGTAGAAAAAAATTAATCATATATTTTTGATTTTTGATTTAGTTATTAAAAATAATCTCAAATTTGCACTAAAGATAAATTCTAATACTATAGTAAACTACAAAATTGGAAAAATATTTTGTTTTAGAATTTTTTATTTCAAAAATAATGAACTATCAAGAGACTATTCATTGGCTTTATAATCAATTACCTGTTTATCAACTGCAAGGTGCATCAGCTTATAAAGCAGATTTAACTAATGCACTTTTATTAGTACAACACTTAAAACATCCTGAAAAACAATTAAAGTGTATACATGTTGCTGGAACTAATGGAAAAGGTTCTACATCACATTTATTGGCCTCGGTTTTACAAGAAGCCGGATACAAAGTAGGACTTTATACTTCCCCTCATTTAAAAGACTTTCGAGAACGAATTAAGATCAATGGAAAAGAAATTCCGGAAACGTTTGTATGTGAATTTGTAGCGAAAAATAAATCATTTTTTGAATTAAATAAACTCAGCTTTTTTGAAATGACTGTTGGTTTAGCTTTTGATTATTTTGCAAAAGAAAAAACCGAAATCAACATTATAGAAGTAGGAATGGGAGGAAGACTAGATGCTACGAATATTATTACCCCATTAGTTTCCGTCATTACCAATATAGCGAAAGATCATACCCAATTTTTGGGAAACACTTTGCAAACAATAGCCACAGAAAAAGCTGGAATTATTAAAAATAATATTCCTGTTGTAGTGGGGGAATATGTTTCTGAAACCAAAGAAGTATTTTTGGCTAAAGCCAATGAAAACAATTCGGAACTATTTTTTGCATCTGATGTTGTAAAAGAAAATTATCCTTCGGTTCTATTAGGAGATTATCAAATTTCAAATAAAAAAACAGCTATACAAACAATACGTGTTTTGCAAATACAAAGTGATTTTAAAATCACAGAAGAAAATATAAAAAATGGATTTTTAAACGTAATTAATACTACCAGATTGCAAGGAAGATGGCAACAATTAAAGACGCACCCAAAAGTAATTTGTGATACTGCTCATAATTCTCACGGACTGAAAATTGTATTAAATCAGATTCAAAAGGAAAAATTTGAAGAATTACATTTCGTTTTAGGGGTAGTAAACGATAAAGACTTAGAAGAAATATTACCATTATTTCCAAAAGATGCACATTATTACTTCTGTAAACCGAATATACCACGAGGTTTAGATGCCGAAATTTTGAAACAAAAAGCTAAAGATTTTCAACTCAACGGAAAAGTATATATTTCTGTTTCAAATGCTTATCAAGAAGCATTGAAAAATGCAAGCAAAAACGACTTTATCTACATTGGCGGAAGCACCTTTGTGGTAGCAGAAGTTTTATAAAAAATGTTTGGTGAATTAAAAATAAGCCCTATATTTGCAGCCTGATTAGGAAGAAATTCTAAATCGTGATAAAAGGGCGATTAGCTCAGCTGGTTCAGAGCACCTCGTTTACACCGAGGGGGTCGGGGGTTCGAACCCCTCATCGCCCACCACTTTTATCTATTTACTGATAATTAAACCTTATCGGGCGATTAGCTCAGCTGGTTCAGAGCACCTCGTTTACACCGAGGGGGTCGGGGGTTCGAACCCCTCATCGCCCACAAAAACTTCAATAGAAATATTGGAGTTTTTTTTTGACATTTCCTCAATAAAAAATTCTAGAAAATCTAACATTTAGAAGATAATTAAATAGCACCCACAAAAAACTCCAACAGAAATTGGAGCATTTTTTTACAAGTATTCTAAGGTTCGTTCTAAAGCCATGCCTCGAGAACCTTTTATTAATATGGTTTTATTCTGAAAAGGAGTTTCTTTTAAAAATTCTGTAAAAGAATCAAAGTCTTTGTAAAAATGAAAATTTGAATTTTCTATCTTGTTGTTATAAAAATCATTTCCAATAAAATAACATTCAATATTGTCATTTAAATTTAAATAAGTGATAATGGATTTATGTTCTTCTAGGCTTTCCTCACCAAGTTCAAACATATCCCCAATAACAATTGCTTTGTTATTTTTATCTAATTGCAAAAAGTTTTCCAATGCTACCAGCATGCTACTCGGGTTGGCATTATATGCATCCAAGATGATTTCATTGGAAGTTTTGTTCAATAATTGGGATCGATTATTTTCTGGAATATAACTTTCAATTGCATCTTTAATATTTAATTCGGATACTTCAAAATACGTTCCAATGGTTATCGCCGCACTTATGTTATTGGCATTGTACAAGCCTATTAATTGTGAATGAACTTCTAAACCGTGAAATTGCAATTGCACTAACGGATTTGCCACTACATTTTCAATAGTAACGTTTGCTAATTTAGTTGTTTGACTAAAAGTAATTCGTTCTATTTCGTTTGTTTTTTCTGCTTGAATTGAATCATCTATATTTACAAATACTTTCTTGTGGTTGGATTTCAAAAAGTGGTACATTTCGCTTTTACCTTTTATTACGCCTTCTACTCCACCAAAACCTTCTAAGTGAGCTTTCCCGAAATTGGTTATATAACCATAATCAGGTTGGGCAATTTGGCAAAGAAATTCTATTTCTTTCAAATGATTGGCACCCATTTCTACTATTCCAATTTCAGTTTTTGAAGTGAACGATAATAAGGTTAAAGGAACTCCAATATGATTATTCAAATTTCCAACCGTAGCAGTAGTACAATATTTTTTTGATAATACTACCAAAATTAATTCTTTGGTAGTTGTCTTGCCATTACTTCCTGTTAAGGCAATAATAGGAATATTTAAATATTTTCTATGAAATTTTGCTAATTCTTGTAAAGTAGTTAAGCAATCTTCTACAATAATAGTTCGGGAATCTATAAAATAGTCCTTATTATCAATTAATACATAAGATGCGCCTTTTTCTAAAGCTTCTTTTGCAAAAGTATTTGCATCAAATCGTTCTCCTTTTAGGGCTACAAAAAAAGAGTTTAGTACTATTTTTCTAGTGTCTATAACTACCGAAGTGCTGTTAAGGAATAGCTTGTGAATTTCTTGAATACTCATTTTTAAAATACTTTAAAAAACAAAAAGCCCTAATAAAAGGGCTTTTTCTATAATTAAGTAAAATTACTTTCTTACTTTATTTCTTGCAGACTTTTTAAAATCTGATTTTGGACCTACTCTAGACATTGCACATCTAAATCCGATGTAGTCGGTTGCCATATCTTGTGGGAAATATCTTCTTTGAGCCGGATCTAACCAATAAGCTCTGTCTCTCCAGGAACCTCCTTTATATACTCTAACTTGATCGTTTACTAAAGTTGTTCTGTTATTAGAATGGTCGTATTTACGAATCATATTACCGATACTATCTGTAGATACGTTGTGAATTGGAGAATCGTACATTCTTTGAGTTTCTTTTAATTTTCCATCTCCTTCTTCCGAAGTTCCAAAATCAAAATATCTTGTAGATTGTTTATCACCATCTCTGTAGTTTTTCTCATTACTTTTATCAAAGTTTTGTCTCAAATAAGTTTCTTTATCATCCACAGGAACTTGAGCAATTTGTCCAGTAAAGTTACGGGCTATTACTTTACCGTTAGATAAAGTGTCAAATTTTTGGGTTTCTTGAGTTATTAATTCAACTTTTCCGTCTTCCCCAATTTTGTTTTTAAAGTATTCATTACCTCTAAAGTAGTTAAAATCATTTGCTTCATCATCTACAATTGGACGGTAAACATCAGCAACCCACTCAGAAACATTTCCTGCCATGTCATATAATCCAAAATCATTTGGAGGGTACGATTTAACTTTATTGGTAATATCTGCATTATCATCAGACCATCCTGCAATTCCACCATAATCTCCTTTACCTTGTTTAAAGTTAGCCAATTGATCTCCTTTAATTTGTCTTTTGCTAGTTCTTGTATAGCTTCCTGACCAAGGATATTTCTTTTGTCCTTTATAAGTATTGTATTCTCGTTGACCTACATCTGAAGCTGCAGCATATTCCCATTCTGCTTCCGTTGGCAAGCGATATTCTGGCAATATTAATCCTGAAGTTCTTTGAGCGTAAACGTTTTTAGCTTCTTTAGTAGTTCCATCAGCACCTTTTGTCCCTCCTTTACCTGCGGCCTTTGAATTTCTTGGCCCTTTTAATACTATTTTGTCGTCTCCACCAAAAGTTTTTGATGGCGCAGCTAAATAGGTATTTGTACTAAATGTAGCTTCAGCTTTTACGTCTGAAACTTTAGCATCTTTTTTCAAATAGCCTTCTCTTTCTAATACTGATTCATTTACACGATCTGTTCTCCATTTACTAAATTCGGTTGCTTGAATCCAATTTACTCCAACTACTGGGTATTCTGCATAAGCAGGATGTCTTAAATAGTTTTCGGTCATGGTTTCGTTATATCCTAAACGGTTTCTCCATACTAAAGTATCTGGAGAAGCACCCTCATAAATATTTTTGTAATTTTCTTCTTCTGGAGGAAAAACTCTTTTTAACCAATCCAAGTACTCCATGTACATTAAATTAGTAACTTCTGTTTCATCCATGTAAAAGGACATAACGTGTTGTTGGTTTGGAGTGTTGTTCCAATCGTGCATTGGGTCGTCTTGAACTTTACCCATGGTAAAAGTTCCGCCTTCTACTAAAACTAATCCTGGTCCAGTTTCTTGCTTCTGAAACTTAGAAGCATACTGAAATCCACCTTTTTTGTCGTTGATTTTCCAGCCTGTAGCTCTAGAACCCGAATTGGAACTTGATTTTTTGCTACAACTTGTAAAACTAAAAGCTATTACTAAAACTAATAATAGTCTAAATGCCATAAATTTGTTTACTTTCATACTTAAGGAGGTAATAAATTTCGAGCCGCAATATAAGAATAAACCTTGAAATTGCAACGCTTTTTTTAAAAAAATAGAAAAAATATTTTAAACACACATATACAACGTTATCCTTTATTTTATATTGTATAAACTAATAATAAATTTTATTTTTACAAAGTTGTAATATATAAAGCATATTTACGTTTCTTTATTTAATGAAAAAGATTTTTACCTTTATTATAGTTCTATTTTGCTGCTTTGTTAATGCACAACAAAGTGCTACCATTTCTTTGGATTGGGATGCAAAAACAGCCTATTCTATTGGGGATGTTAAATTAAACATACCTCAATTTTCTTCAGATAGTTTTAATTTTGACTTTGCAAATAAGTCATTATTTTATATTAAAAAAATACCAACAGATTATTTCGTTGATGAATCTTCTTTACAAATTACTAATGTAGTTTTCGAGTCCGTTTCTGAAACTCAACTAGGGAACTTATCTCAATCTGAAATAAAAAAATCCATTACTGCTTCTGTTAAAACTATAGTTTCTAGAGATCAATACTTTGGCTATTTAACATTTTCCCCAATTATTAAAGAGGAATCTGGATATAAAAGAGTGAAATCATTAACTTATTCTTTTGCAAGAGAAACAAATGCTTCTAAAATCACCTCCAACAATTCGGTTGCTACAATTACAAATTCTGCACTTGCATCTGGAACTTGGAAGCGTATTTATGTTCAAAAATCAGGTGTTTATAAAATTTCTAAAACCTTTTTATCCGATTTAGGGTTTAATGTAAGTGGAATAAATCCACAAAAAATTCAAATTTATGGAACAGGTGGTAGAATGGTTCCACTTTCTAATAGTGTAGCTTATCCTAATGACTTAGCAGAAAATGCTATTCAAGTGGTTGGAGAATCAGATGGAATCTTTAATGAGGAGGATTATATATTATTTTATGGCGAAGGAATGGACAACTGGAGTCAAGAAAACAACACTAATTTGAATTTGTATGCAGACAAATCCTATTATTATATAACGGTTGGTGCTGCCGATGGAAAAAGAATTAATACCATCACACCACCAACAGGGACTTCAACTTTAAATATAACCACTTTTGACGACTATCAATTCCATGAAGTAGATTTGACTAATATTGGAAAATTAGGCAGAACTTGGTTTGGTGAAGATTTTAGTTTGAAAAGTGAACAGACTTTTGATTTTTCTTTCCCAAATATTGATACAACGGTCCCGGTTGGAATTGAGCTTCATACTGGTGCTCTTTCAGTAGTTTCTACTTCATTTGCTGCAACCGCCAACGGATTGAATCTAGGAACCTTAACAATGGTTGATGTTGCTTTAAATTCTGGAAAAGTTGCAGCAGAAGCTAATTTGCCTGCAAATACTACTATCCCTGCTGTTGCAAATATTAGTGTAAAACTCACCTATAATAATAATGGAGTTCCAACATCCAAAGGCTATTTAGATTATATTAAATTAAAAGCAAAAAGTAATTTAACAGGTTACGGAAAACAATTTCGTTTTGCTTACAATGCCGCTAGTACCCTTACTGGAATTGCGCAATATCAAATTGCCAATGCTACCGCAATTTCTCAAGTTTGGGATATTACCGATATATATAATGTTGGCACCTATATAAATTCTAGCCAAAGTAGTTTTTCGTTTAAATCTAATTTAGGTCAAGCTACTAAATATATTGCTATTGATTTGTCTGATTTATATACTCCATCCAAAGATTCTAATGTTACCGTTGCAAACCAAGATTTAAAAGGGACTATTTTTAAAAACCCACAAGGTGTTTTTCAAGATATTGATTATTTGATTATTACACCAAGTTTTTTAAATAGTCAAGCGGAAAAACTTGCTAATTTTCATAGAAATTATTCGGGATTGAATGTTAAAGTAGTGAATTTAGAACTTATTTATCCAGAATTTGGTGGGGGAAAACAAGATATTGGAGCAATTAGAAATTTTATTAAATATGTATATCAAAATGCTTCCTCAACTGCTAATAAAGTGAAATATGTAAATCTTTTTGGTGATGCTTCTTATGATTTTAAAGAAAGAATACGCAATAACACTAATATTGTTCCTATATACCATGCGGTAAATAGTTATTATGAAACTTCAACTTCTTTTTCATCGGATGATTATTTTGTTGAGATGGATGCCACCGAAGGAAATCTTGATAGTAACTATGGCGCCCCCGATATTGCAATAGGCAGAATGTTAGTTTCCTCTGTACAACAAGCGGATCAAATGGTAAATAAGGTTATAGAATACCATGATATTAAATCCTACGGAAGTTGGAGAAATAATTATGTAGCAATATCCGACGATACGGATAAAGATGGGGATTATGTTTTGCAAGATGCTCAAAATGAATTAACAGATCTTATTTATTCCAATAAACCTTTCATTAATTTTAAGAAAATACTATTAGATTCTTACCAACAAGAAACTTCTGCTGGAGGTGCTCGATACCCTAAAGCTAAGGAAGATTTAACCAATTATTTTGAAAAGGGCGCACTTGTTTTTAATTATCTAGGGCATGGAGGTGAAGATGGTTTAACAGGAGAACGAATTTGGGATAAATTGGATGGTGCAAATTTTCACAACCAATATAAATACCCTTTGGTTATTACAATTACTTGTCAATTTACTCGGTTTGACAACCCTTTTCGACCTACTGCTGGAGAATATACCTATTGGAATCCATCCGGTGGTGCAATTTCTTTAATTTCTACAACTAGAGAAATTAGTTATGCCTTCGGTTTTAATACATCACTTTCAGAAAAACTATTTTCTTTTGGTAATTCTCCAAGTATTTCCATTGCTGAAGCTTTACGTCAAGCGAAAAGTGTTAGTAATGCCGATGGGTCTGCAGTTAGAGTTACTTCTTATATTGGAGATCCTGCATTGTTTTTAGCAATTCCAAAACCAAATGTAGTGCTGACCAAAATCAATGACGTTCCAATGTCACAGCCTGTAGACGATTTAAAAGCATTGGGTTATGTAAAATTCACTGGAGAAGTGCAAGACGAAAATGGTGCAGTAGTAACAACATACAACGGAGACCTCTCTGTTAATGTTTTTGATAAAAACTATTCTCAAATGACACTAAATAACGATGGAAATAGTCCGCCAATTTCGTTTGCAAATTTAGGAGAAACTATATTTAGAGGAAACGCCTCAGTAACCAATGGTTTGTTCGAACTAGGTTTCGTGGTTCCTAAAGATATTAAAATTCCGCTTGGAAATGGTAGAGTAAGTTTTTATGCCAAAAGAAATCAAGTGCTTTTAGATAAAACAGGATACAATTTAAATATAAAAGTAGGAGGGGTAAATACCAATGCTGTTGCAGATGTTACACCGCCACGAATTCGATTATACATGAATGATGAAACTTTTGTAAATGGTGGTATCACGAATGAATCTCCCTACTTTCTTGCCTTCCTAGAAGATGAACATGGGATAAATACTGCAAGTGGTATTGGGCATGATATTGTGGCAATATTAGATGGCGACGAAACCAAACCTTACGTTTTGAATGATTATTACGAAACCGAACTTAACAATTATACAAAGGGCAAAATTCGCTTTCCTTTCCGGAATTTAGCTGCAGGATTGCATACTATTATTTTTAAAGCTTGGGATGTTTATAATAATTATGTATCTAATGAAATTCAATTTGTGGTTGCCAATAGTCAAGACGTTACCTTGACCAATGTGTTAAATTATCCAAATCCATTTGTAAATTATACGCAATTTTGGTTCAGTCACAACAAGCCTTATGAACCTTTAGAAGTGCAAGTGCAAGTTATGACCATTACGGGTAAAATTGTAAAAACGATTAATCAAATTGTTACTACCGAGGGTTTTTTGTCTAGAGAAATCACCTGGGATGGCAAAGATGATTTTGGAGATAAAATAGGAAAGGGTGTCTATATTTACAAACTTACCGTCAAGTCAACAATTTCTAATAATAAGGCGGAAAAATTTGAAAAACTTGTTATCCTATAAGAAAATGTTATATTTGTTAAATAATAATACAATAAAAATGAAATCGAAACTTCTACAATTTAAAATAAATAAGCTAATTTTCAGTAGTAAAACCTTGCTATTTTTAGCGTTAGTAACCCTTACTAATCAATTTGTTTCTGCGCAAGAAAGAGTTATCACTACTGGAGTTCCTTTCTTGTTAGTAGCTGCCGATGCAAGGGCTGCAGGTATGGGAGACCAAGGGGTTGCTACTTCGGCCGATGCCTATTCCCAACAATGGAATCCTGCAAAATATGCTTTTGCTATAGATAAACAAGGATTTTCTATCAGTTATACTCCCTACTTAACCCAATTAGTAAATGATATTTCTTTAGGTCAAGTAAATTACTACAACCGACTTTCTGAAAGAAGTGCGTTTGCAACTAGTTTGCGTTATTTTAGTTTGGGTGAAATAGAATTAAGACAAAATTTTGATGACCCTGCGAATGTTGTAAAGCCAAACGAATTAGCTTTAGACGGTTCCTATTCCTTGAAATTGAGTGACCATTTCAGTATGGCAGTTGGCGGAAGATATATTAGATCCAATTTAAAAATTGCCGATATTAATACCGATGCAGTTGCTGGAAAATCATTTGCAGTAGATGTAGCTGGTTTTTTTCAATCAGAAGAAGTTGCCTTTAATGATTTTAACGGAAGATATCGTTTTGGATTTAACTTTCAAAATATGGGTCCAAAAATAAGTTATGATGCAACTAAAAACGAAATTACTTCCAACTACTTACCTGCTAATATGCGTATAGGAGGTGGTTTTGATTTTATTTTAGACGAATATAATAAAGTCGCTTTAAATGTGGAGTTTGCCAAATTATTGGTGCCAACACCTCAAGTTTCATTTGACGGATTGGGTTACAATGGAAAAGATGTAAATGGAGACGGAGTAGTTAATATAAATGATTATAATCAATCTTTAATTGATTACAAAAAAATAAACTGGGTTTCCGGTATGTTTAAATCTTTTGGTGATGCTCCAGGCGGAATGTCCGAAGAATTAAAAGAATTTACCTACTCAGCAGGAGCAGAATATTCGTATCAAGATTCTTTCGCCATGCGTTTAGGGTATTTTCATGAAAGCCCGATGAAAGGGGCAAGAAAATTTTTCTCCTTGGGTGCAGGATTTAAATACAATGTAGTAAAAGTAGATGTTTCTTATTTGTTCAATGCTTCCAAAATAAAAAGTCCTTTAGAAAATACCCTTCGTTTTTCACTAACCTTTAATTTTGGTGATAAATACGATGATTTATAAAAAAATTAAAAATTAATAACAATCCAAATTTCATTCTTGAAATTTGGATTTTTTTTCCGCAATAAACCAATGAAAGAAATTCATATTACCACAACCTTTGAAGTGTTTAACAGCATTTCTGATTTGTCAGAAGAAATTCAGACCTTGATGCAACAAGCAATTGAAATAAGAAGAAAAGCCTATGCTCCTTATTCTCATTTCAAAGTAGGTGCTGCTATTTTATTAGATAATGGTAAAATTGTTTTAGGTTCCAATCAAGAAAATGCAGCGTATCCTTCTGGGCTTTGTGCTGAACGCGTTGCTATTTATCAAGCAGGTGCAATTTATCCAGATGCAAAGATGTTAACCATTGCAATTACAGCCGCATCTGATTCCAACCCTACTTTGTCTCCAATTCCACCTTGTGGTGCCTGTCGCCAATCTATATCCGAATACGAATTCAAGCAAGTTACTCCAATTGAAATATATTTTATGGGTGAATCGGGTGAAGTATTCAAGTCAAATTCAATCAGTAATTTATTGCCTTTGTCTTTTAATAAAACATCCTTGTAAGCTATATCGATGTAGTTAATATTTTTGGTCAAACAGTTATTAAAAAATAACAATTTCATAGGTATTAATTTTTACATCTACTTTCAATATCTTACTTTTGCAATTCGCAAATTTGTAAAATAGTATAAATTTGCTTTTTATTTGCTCTAATATTATAAAATAACATACGTAATTTGCCCACAATGAAAGAGATTACTAAAGAAGTATACTTAAACTGGTATGAAGATATGCAGTTCTGGAGAAAATTTGAAGACAAATTAGCTGCAGTTTACATCCAACAAAAAGTCAGAGGATTTTTACATTTATACAATGGTCAAGAAGCGGTACTAGCCGGTGCGCTTCACGCAATGGATTTGTCTAAAGATAAAATGATTACTGCTTACCGTAATCACGTGCAACCAATCGGGATGGGTGTCGACCCAAAACGAGTTATGGCAGAACTTTACGGAAAAGTAACTGGAACTTCTAAAGGAATGGGTGGATCAATGCACATTTTCTCTAAAGAAAAAGGATTTTTTGGTGGTCACGGAATCGTGGGTGCTCAAATTCCGGTGGGAGCAGGTATGGCATTCGCCGATAAATATTTTGAAACTGGTGGCGTAACATTAACCTATTTTGGGGATGGTGCTGCACGTCAAGGATCACTTCACGAAGCGTTCAATATGGCAATGTTATGGAAACTTCCCGTAGTATTTATTTGTGAAAACAATGGATATGCCATGGGAACTTCGGTAGAAAGAACCGCAAATCATACCGATGTTTGGAAACTTGGTTTAGGATATGAAATGCCTTGCGGACCAGTTGATGGAATGAATCCCGTGAAAGTTGCAGAAGCAATGACTGAAGCAATTGATAGAGCACGTCGTGGTGACGGACCTACATTTTTAGAAATGAAAACCTACCGTTATAGAGGTCACTCTATGTCGGATGCACAACTTTATAGAACTAAAGACGAAGTAGAAGAATATCGAAAAATAGATCCAATTACACAAGTTTTGGATGTAATTAAAGAAAATAATTACGCAACAGAAGCAGAAATAGAAGCGATTGATCAAAGAGTAAAAGATTTGGTTGACGAATGCGAAAAATTTGCTGAAGAATCTCCGTTTCCAGAAGTACAACAATTGTATGATGTGGTATACGATCAAGAAAATTATCCTTTCATTTCTCATAGATTATAATTATGGCTACAGTAATAAACATGCCTCGTTTGAGCGACACAATGACCGAAGGAACTGTTGCAACTTGGCTTAAAAAAGTTGGCGATACCATAAAAGAAGGAGACATCTTAGCCGAAATCGAAACTGATAAAGCTACTATGGAATTTGAATCTTTCAATTCAGGTGTTTTATTATACATCGGAATTCCAGAAGGTGAATCTGCTCCAGTAGATTCCCTTTTAGCAATTATCGGAAAAGAAGGAGAAGATATTTCAGCATTAATAAGCCCCCCAACCCCCGAAGGGGGAGCTAGCAAAGTGGCAGAAACTCCAATAAGTGAAGAATCAAAATCCGTCCCAACAACTTCCCCTTCGGGGGTTGGGGGGCTTGGCGTAAAAGTAATCACGATGCCACGTTTAAGTGACACTATGACTACTGGAACGGTTGCTACTTGGTTGAAAAAAGTTGGAGATGAAGTAAAAGAAGGCGATATTCTTGCTGAAATTGAAACGGATAAAGCAACCATGGAATTTGAATCTTTCAATTCAGGAACTTTATTGTTCATCGGAATTAACGAAGGAGAATCGGCACCAGTAGATAGCGTATTAGCCATCATCGGGCCTGCTGGAACAGACATTACAGGAGTTGCAGAAAATTATGGAAAAGGTGAAGTAGCACCAGTTGCTAAAAGTATAGAACAAGCAGCAGCCCCAGCAGCGACAAATTCTAACGTCCAACTTCCAATTTCCAATGATCGAATATTCGCTTCTCCATTAGCAAAACAAATAGCAAAAGACAAAGGCATTAACCTTTCTCAAGTGCAAGGTTCTGGTGAAAACGGAAGAATTACAAAAAGTGATGTAGAAAACTTTACAGCTTCGGCTCCAGTTGCAGCATCTCAAACAACTCCGCAACCAGCAACTACTGCAGCAGCAAAACCATTCGTTCCAGCCGGTGAAGTAGTTACCGAAGAAATTAAAAATTCGCAAATGCGAAAAATTATTGCAAAACGTTTGGCAGAATCTTTATTCACAGCCCCACACTACAACCTTACCATTGAGGTTAGCATGGACGACGCAATGAAAGCAAGAACTATTATTAACGCAGTGCCAGAAACTAAAGTTTCGTTCAATGATATGGTAATCAAAGCCTGTGCAATGGCATTGAAGAAACATCCAAAAATCAATTCACAGTGGAAAGAAGAGGCAATTACCATCAACCACCACGTGAACATTGGAGTTGCAGTAGCTGTTGAAGATGGATTAGTAGTTCCAGTTTTACGTTTTACCGATGCCATGAGTTTATCTCAAATTGGCGCAGGAGTTAGAGATTTAGCAGGAAGAGCAAAAACTAAAAAATTACTGCCAACCGAAATGGAAGGAAGTACTTTTACTGTTTCCAATCTAGGAATGTTCGGAATTGTCGAATTTAATTCGATCATCAACCAACCCAATTCAGCCATCCTTTCCGTAGGAGCAATCGTTGAAAAACCAGTTGTTAAAAACAGTCAAATTGTAGTTGGAAACACCATGATGTTATCCTTAGCTTGCGACCACCGAACTATCGATGGAGCAACTGGAGCACAATTTTTACAAACTTTAAAATTGTTTATTGAAAACCCAGTAACTATGCTAGCTTAATCCTAAAGCAAAATAAATACCTATCCCGCTCAGCAATGTGCGGGATTTTTTATTTGGAGCGAATGGTTCGGGAATTTTCGATAATGGCAATTCCTGCTGCAGGAACTCGCTTTGCTGTTTTTTTTAAAGAAAAAAAACAGCAAGAGCTCATACAATTCCAGCATCAGGGCTAAACTATTTATGTATTGATTAGATAAATCAATTCTTAATTCACCATTAAACTTGCAATTAAATTTTTTATATCTTTGTGTAAAACAAATCAATATGGCAATTGTAAAAAACTTTATCGATTTAGATTTAAACAAATCCTACACCTATTCAGATTATTTGCTATGGCAATTTTCCGAAAGAGTAGAGTTGATTAAAGGGTTTATTAGAAAAATGAGTCCTGCTCCAAATTCTTCTCACCAAAAAATTTCCTATAATATTACAGGTGCATTTTTTGAAACCTTCAAAAGAAATTCTTGCAGTGTATATGTTGCGCCCTTTGATGTTCGTTTGCCAATAAAATCAGCCAAAAAAGACAGCACAATTGTGCAGCCCGACTTATGTGTTATTTGTGACGAAACACTATTAGACGAGCAAGGTTGTAATGGTGCACCCGATTTAATTGTAGAAATTTTATCTCCCAATAATAGCAATCACGATTTACATACCAAATTTAATTTATACCAAGAAGCCGAAGTAAAAGAATATTGGATTGTAGAACCCCGAGAAAAAGTAGTATTAGTTTATTGCCTTAAAGACGGTCAATATATTGGATTAAAACCATTTGTAGAAGGGCAGATTATTGAAAGTATTCTTTTTCCAGAGTTGAAAGTAGCTGTTGACGATGTTTTTTATAAAGCGTAACGCTTTATTTTTTATTCTTCTCCTCAATCCATTTGCTCATGTATTTGGTGCTAGAGACTAAATGATGCTGCAATATTGATCCAATAAAATTGCTGTTTCGGAGGTTCTTTAAATTTTTTAAAAGAGAATTTATTTCAAGATTAAAATCTTTTTCAAAAAGTGCTTTATTGTACCTTTCTTTCAGAATTTTAAAACCATTTTCCTGACTTTGTTTCCAAAGATTTTCATCTTGATACAACAGAATTGCTGCCTCCACAAAATCATTCGGAGTATCTTTTACAAAACCATTCCAATCTAAATTTCCAGCTATGGCTTCGGCACCAATAGAAGAAGTTATGCTTGGTGTACCACATTGCATTGCTTCAATTAGTTTGCCTTTAATTCCTGCACCGAATCGAATTGGAGCTAAAACTACCTTAGCTTTTTTTACAACATCCAAAGCATTTTCAGCCCTTCCCATTATGTGAAAATTCTGTTTAGGCTTGTGTAATTCTAAAACTTTCTGTGAAGGATAAGCACCATAAACCAATAGTTTGGCTTCTGGTAATTTCGAATTTATTAAAGGCCAAATAACTTCCGAAAGATATTTCACGCAATCCCAATTGGGTTCGTGCAGAAAATTTCCAATAAAAACAAAGTCTTTTCGTTCTTGAAAAGTTGGAAGGATTTCTAGCTTTTTTGCAAAAATTGGTAAATAGTAAAGTATATCTTTTGAAACCCTAAATTGCTTTTGCAATAATTCCATTTCAAATTCCGAAACTATCAGCGAAATATCACATCGAAGTATGCTAGCAATTTCTCTTTTGGCAACATCCGAAAATAAATCGTCTAAAGTAAATTCTCGTTTTTCTTTCACGGCCAATTGTCTCGCTTGACGTAAACAATGTAAATCTTCAGTATCTAGTATTTTTAAAGCATTTGGGCAATTTTCTGAAACGCGCCACCCAAATTGTTCTTCCACCATAAATCGATCAAACAAGACAATTTCTGGGTTTAATTCCTTTACAAATACATCAAAAGTAGCCGAATTTAATTTGATAGTTTTTGGTGTAACTCCAATGCTTGAAACATCTTCCGAGAATTCCAAATTTTGAGCTGTACTTGCAAAAGTTATAGCATAGTTTTGTCTCTGAAACAATTCAATTAATTGCATCATTCGATTTCCAGCTGCCGAAGATTTAGGTTCGGGCCAAACAAAACCAAGTACTAATAAACTTTTAGATTTTAGCATAATAACCAATTCAATTACAAAGAAAAGACATAATTTTGCATTTATCTAAAATACTTTACAAATGTTAGGTCTAAAATTAGTAACCGACCCAAGATGGGTAACCATTGTCGAATCGAATATAGAAGAAATACTTACCGATCATGCTTGGTGCGAACAAAAAGCAGCAACCAATATAATTACCATAATCACTTATAACTCGGAGCACGAAGATTTAGTTACCGATTTATTGGAAATTGCCAAAGAAGAAATTGAGCATTTTCAAATGGTGCACAACATCATTAAAGAACGTGGATTAAAATTGGGAAGAGAACGTAAAGACCATTATGTAAATGAACTTTTCAAATTTATGAAAAAAGATGGAAGTCGCAACGATGCCTTTGTTGATCGATTGTTGTTTTCCGCCATGATTGAAGCAAGAAGTTGTGAGCGTTTTAAAGTGCTATCTCAAAATATAGAAGATAAAGAATTGGCTGAATTCTATAGAGTATTGATGATTAGTGAAGCTGGTCATTATACGACCTTCTTGAAGTTTGCTAGAAAATATACCGAAAAAGTAAATGTCGACAAACGTTGGAAAGAGTGGTTAGATTTTGAAGGAGAACTAATTACCAATTATGGAAAATCGGAAACAGTGCATGGGTAATTACTATCTAATAAGGAACTGTTTAATTTAAAATTAGTATGAAAAAATGCTCCAAATTCTAGACTGCACCCAAAAGTTTAGACACTTTATCTATCGCATTAATTGTAAAATCTAAATCTTCATAGGTTAAAGCATCAGTTATAAACCAAGTCTCGTAGGCAGAAGGTGCTATATAAACCCCTTCGTTTAATAATCCGTGAAAGAACTTTTTGAAAGTTTCATTATCGCCATTCTTGGCAGTTTGAAAATCGGTTACTGGATTTTTATCAAAATGAACAGAAATCATAGATCCTATTCGATTAATAGTAAATTCTATTCCATTTTGCCTAAGTACTTTAGCAATTCCTATTTCTAAATAAGCCGTTTTATCGGCTAGCCTTTGAAAAAGATCTGAATCATTGTTTATAGATTGCAACATCGATAAACCAGCAGCCATAGCTAAAGGATTACCAGAAAGCGTTCCTGCTTGATATACTGGACCTAATGGCGCTAAGTGATTCATTATTTCTTCTCTTGCAGCGAATGCCCCAACTGGCAATCCACCGCCTATAACTTTTCCGAAGCAAACAATATCGGCCTTAATGTTGTACAATTCTTGAACGCCTCCTTTGGCCAAACGAAATCCAGTCATTACTTCATCAAAGATTAATAACGCATGATTGTCGGTGCACATTTGTCGTAACCCATCTAAAAACCCAGGAAGTGGCGGTATACATCCCATATTTCCAGCAACAGGTTCTACAATTAAAGCAGCAATTTCATTTTTATTTGCTTCAAATAGTACTCTTACACTTTCTAAATCATTATAATTTGCAAGTAAAGTATCTTTGGCAGTTCCTTGTGTAACTCCAGGACTATTTGGAGTTCCAAAAGTACTAGCACCACTGCCTGCCTGAATTAAAAAAGAATCCGAATGACCGTGGTAACAACCTGCAAATTTTATTATTTTATCTCTTTTGGTAAATCCGCGAGCCAAACGAATGGCACTCATACAAGCCTCTGTGCCCGAATTTACGAATCGTATTTTATCAATATTTGGAACCATAGAAACTGCCAATTGTGCAATTTGAGTTTCTAATTCTGTTGGCATACCAAAGGAAGTGCCTAGTTTGGCTCTTTCGGTTATAGCATCAATAACAGGTTGGTGCGCATGCCCTAAAATCATTGGCCCCCAAGAATTTATATAATCGATGAGCTTATTACCATCTTCATCATAAAGGTAGGCACCTTTAGCACTTTTTACAAAAATTGGCGTCCCTCCTACTCCTTTAAAAGCTCGAACTGGAGAGTTTACACCTCCTGGAATTACTTTTTCTGCATCAGCAAATAACTGACTGCTTCTTTGATATTGCATTATTAATATTTTTTTCTGTGAAATATTATTTCACAATTAAATTTTGACCAATAGCTATTCCAGTATCTGAAATATTATTTTTTCTTTTTAAATCCTCTATGGAAATATTATATCGTTTCGAAATAGAATATAATGTATCGCCTTTAATTACTTCATGCAAATCGGGACTAGACATATTGGCAACTGTAGTTTTATCTATAGAATTCAAAGTTGGTACCGTATAGTTTTTTCCAAGTACTTCGGCATCCAATTTTTGTAATTGGTAACGCTCTATAAGTCCAATTAATTTTATAGGATATGCAGTATCAGTAGCGTAACCAGCATCTTTCAGTCCTTTTGCCCAAGCTTTATAATCGTCTTTTTCTAACCGAAACAAACCAGCATAACGATCTCTAGAAGTCAAAAACAAGGAATGGTCTCTATACGATTCTTTTGGCTCATTGTATTTTCTAAAGCATTCTTGGGCAGCATCGTCATCATAATTAATACTCGGTCCAGTCCATTCTTTGTGGCATTTAATTCCAAAATGATTATTGGCTTGAATACTTAAAGGACCAGTTCCTGCTCCTGATTCTAAAATTCCCTGACCTAAAGTGATACTTGCTGGAATTCCGTATTGCAACATATCTTGTTTGGCAATTTCTTTATATTTTTCAATATATTCCAAAACCATCGCTGTTGTTACTTTCACTCTAGTGGTTGCCGCAAGAACTTCAGTAGAATTATTCGATTTAGTGTTAGGTGTTTCTGAATTTGTAGTGTTGTTTTTAGTAACTTGAGTTGTTTTTTCTTGACTCAGAGAAATCTGTTTTTTTACTGTTTTCGCTACCGATTTTACAGGTGCTTTAGTACTTCCAGAATAAGTAGCCACAGGATGACTTGTACCACAAGAGATAGCTAATAAAACACTGCAACCAAAAACTATTTTCTTAATCATTTAATTGTATCGTTTGTAATTTTTTGTTTTTTAATTTCAAATTCATACCTGCTACTCCTTGAATTCCTCCAGTATGAATGATAAGAATTTTAGAGTTTTCAGGAAAATAATTTTTCTTTATTAAATCTAAAACACCAAAAACCATCTTTCCAGTATAAATTGGATCCAAAGGAATTTTATTTTCTTTATAAAATGAATTTATAAACGTAATTAATTCCTCTTTGACTTTTCCGTAACCTCCAAAATGATAATCAGAGATTAAACTAAAATTATCTTTCTTTGCAAAATTACAAATATCTTTCTTTAAAAAGTCTCCTTTTAACGAAGGAAAACCTAAAACTTTTTGCTTTGCCGAGGCGCTGTTACATATTCCTGCAATAGTTCCACCCGTTCCAACGGCACAACAGATAAAATCATAAATAGCATCTTCGTTTGTAAGAATTTCCTCGCATCCAGTTATAGCAAAAGCATTAGTTCCACCTTCAGGAACTAAATAAAAAGCACCGTGTTTTTCTTTTAAATTAGGTATAAAATCTGCCGTATCCTTCAATCGATATTCTTCTCTAGACACGAATTCAAATTTCATACCACATTCTTGAGCAAATTTTAATGTTGGGTTTTCCTCAATTTTAGATGCTAGTTCGTCACCTCTAATAATTCCAATTGTTTGAAAGCCTTTTTCTTTTCCAGCAAAGGCTGTTGCAGCAATATGATTGGAATAAGCTCCTCCAAAAGTCAAGAGAGTATTATGATTTTCTTTAGTTGCTTGCAATAAATTGTATTTGAGTTTTCGAAATTTATTTCCTGAAATAAAAGGATGAATTAAATCTTCCCGACGAATAAATACTTTCACGGTAGAATTGACAATTTTTATTTCTTGGGTTGGAATTTCCAATTTTTTTTGCAAAGTTAAGAATCTTAAAGTCTATTTCACTAAAAAAAGGTACTCCTTTTAGGAATACCTTTAACATTTTGAATCTATTCTTTTTTATTTTTTATTAGTATTTTCTGAGACCTACTAACTCCGTCAAAAGTTTTAATTTTTACAATATAAATTCCATCACTCATAGAGGAAGTAGAATATTTATAAAGCATTTTATAATCTAAATTTTCATGATTATCAACTATCTTACCCAAAATATCATATAGTGATACTTCTTGGAGATGTAAATTATTTGGATTAGAAATAGAAAGCATTTGACTGTAATTATTTTGAACAATTGCAACCGATTCTATATTAGAACTGCTTGTCGCTAAAGCCAAATTTACAAAAGTAATTTCGAATCGATTATTAAAAACTCCAGCAGGCATAGTAATTTCATAATCACTTTCTCTTAAATTATGGTAAGTATCATCTAAAGAATCATAGATAAAGACGGGTTGATTTTCATCAAAATTAACTGTAAAAGGCATTTTAAAAGTAATGGAACCAGCATCACTCATCTTAACCCCAAGCGGCACTCTTTTATTTACATCAAATTGTATTCCTTGAATTACGTACTGATTATTATCTAAGAAAAAGTAAGAATCATTTGGCAAATCATTACCATCGGGACTCTTAGCATCCATTCCTCTATCCACACCATCAGTTGCATTGTCTTGAAAACCAAGCACAATTTGTCTGTTGTATTGATTGTTCAACAAAATTGAAAGACGCAACTGAGACGCCTCACTAGCATCTATAATAGAATTTGTAAGTGCCAGATTTGCATTTTTTTCAAAACCGGTTAAATCGCTTGAAATACTTTCTTTTTTAAATGATCGATAGCTATTTTTTATAGTTACTGATCCTGCTGTTGCACTGCCTTCAATAATAAACCCTTGACCAATAGGTGCAAATTTTCGTTTTATATTTAATACGGAAGGTGTTCCAGAAATAGATGTATTTTGGCTTCCACCAATATTATAATTATAATAAGTTGCTGGGGCATAAATTCCATCAGGTCCAATGCCAGGAGAATACGTCCCATATCCACCTCTAGCAACAACCATTAAATGGGAATTAGACGATTTGTCGGATTCCCAATAATAGGCAATTCCTGTACAAGCATTATTAGAAGCATCTAATAGAAAATTTTGTACATTCATTGCAGATGGGTATGGATTTCCAGTTAATGTTGTGCTTGAAGGAGCGACATTAACTGTAATATTTCCGTCGTTTGGTTTTCCTCTAAAATCATAACGCTGGGCACTTCCCGGATTATTGACGGCAATTTCTCCAACATTAGTAGCATCTGTGCCGCTAGTTCCTTTCATTGTAAATCCTTGTCCAGCAGAAATAGTAGAACTAGAACCTGCTTGAATCCATTCTGGAAAAGTAGTTCCCGATTGGTATTTCCAAATCCAATAAGGCGCAATAGCCAAAGAACCCGTTGCTGAAACTCCATCGTAGTTGTTATTTGCTAATATTGCAGCAGGCGCACTAGAAATAGTAGTTGTAGGAACAGACAACATTGTAATTCCAAAATCTTCATTCCCAATAGTAGTAGAGGCATTTCCAATAGGAGAACACCAATAATTATAAGCATAATTATTAGAAGTGCCTTCTTGAAAAACAGATAATTTACCAATGCCCTTATTTGTAGAACTCGAAGTGGTGCCTTGAATTAATTGTCCTTCATTTCTTAAATAGAAATTACTATTGGCACCATTTAATTCCACACTACCTTTTGCATACACCACACTTCCTTTGTTATAAATAAAGGAGTTATCCTTAACAAATATTTGGGCATTTATTGAAATAGTTGCCAATAAAAAAACGGATAAAAATTTTAATAATTTCATAATGATAAATTATATAATACATACAAATTTAAGAAAAAAAAAGATTGAAATGAAAAAATACCAAAACAAAACTTGTTATTTATCGATTTTAAAATGCGTTTTATCGAAAAAAGTAGTTTTTAATATTTAATTTAGTAAATTTAGTAAGACAAAACAAGGTTTTAACTGAATATTTAGTTTCAATAGTTTTCTAATATTCACTTAAATAATAATAGAATATTCAAAATAAAATAATCTAAATCAAATTAATTATGAAAAAAAACAAACTATGCTTAATGAAATTAGAATGTGTTTTTAGTGTCATTTTCTATTTTTGGATAACTACTATTTATGCTCAAGTAGGAATTGGCACAGCAACTCCTAATGGTGTACTAGATATTAGCTCATCAACCAATGGAATTGTAATTCCTAATGTAGCATTAACATCTAGATCCACTTCTACACCAATTGTAAACCCAAACGGAGGAGGTGTGCCAATTGCAGGAACTTTAGTTTGGAATACTGCCACAACTGGAGTTTCTCCAAACAATGTAGTGCCTGGTTTTTATTATTGGAATGGTTCTGCCTGGAACTCAATTGCTGGAGATGGAGGAAAAAACTGGAGTACAACCGGAAATTCTGGTTCAATAGGAGGAAATATAACAACTGCTGGAACTAATTTTATTGGAACTACCGATGCGCAAAATTTAGATATTAGAACAAATAATAATGTGGTTGGAAGATTCAGTGCATTAGGCGAGTTTTTTATTGGCACATTAAATACAACATTAACAGGTGACCTTTCAAATGCTGTAAGCAATACAACTTTTCCTTGGGCTTTAAATGGTTATTCTTCCAATAATGGAAGTGGTGTTTACGGACAAATTACAAGCGGAAATTCAATATTTGGAGGTGTACAAGGTGAATATAATGGCACTGGTGTTGGAACTGGTACAAGGGGTGTGTTTTTATCAACAACAGCTGGAACAGGATTTAGCAACTGTGCGTCTGGAGTTCAAGGAACTGCAACAGCATCTGGAACTTATAAATTTGGAGTTTATGGTAGTGGGGGTACAACCGCACGATCAGGAGGCGTGTTTGGATATGATAGTGGTGTAATGGGGGCTTTAGGATATTATTCAAATAGCGGCATTGATTATTCCGTATATGGTTTTAGTCAATCACATACCACTGGTTCAGGAACTGGTAAGATATCAAATAGTTCTTCACTTGAAAAAAACACCAACATTGGTTTAGGAATATATGGAGGTGTAATGGGAGGATGGGTTCGAGGAATGAAGTATGGATTTCATACTAAAGGAGAAACCTATAGTTTATATATTGATGGAAATGGATACACCAATAAACCTTTAGCATTCTTAATTAATACAAATGATCAAAAGAAAGTAGTAAGTTTCATGAATACTTCATTACATCCTGAAGTTTCGTTGAACGGAAAAACAAATTTGAATAATGGGAAAATATTTATTGCTTTTGAAAAATCATTTTCTCAAATTATTTCTAATATAGATGATGTAATAATAACCGCTACTCCACAAGGAAAATCAAACGGCGTTTACATTGATAACATTACAAAAGAAGGTTTTTGGATTTACTAAAATAACAATGGCATTTCAAATGTTAAAATTTCATGGATTGCAATTACAAAAATTAAAGGAGAGGAAAATCCTATAGTGCCAAGTGATTTATTGTCAAATGATTTTGATACTAAAATGAACAATGTGATGTTTAATGATAGTACTACTACTGATGCATCACAAAGTATATGGTGGGATGGTACTAAAATAAGATGGGACAAACCAATTAATGAAAAAGTAGATACCCAAACTAAACTAATAGAAAGACCAAAAAATTAAACATACTTTAAAAAATCCCAAAAAGACCTTTTCTTTAAATAGTAAAGGTCTTTTTCATTTGCATAAGCTTCCCGTTCAAATGAAATAGCGTAATATGCTTTTTTTCTATCTTTATATTGAATCCATCGAAACAAAAATTCAAAAATATACCAAACGTAAAATGGCACTACTAACAACTCTAACTGTTGTCTAATATGAATTTTTTCATGATTAAGAAAGACCTTATCGTTCCTGTCTTTTGCATTAGAAATTAAAACAAAAGGATATAAAGTTAACCCTCGAAAACCTTTAGGCGTTAAATATTTAAAAACAACTACTATCATATACTACAAAGTTGCTAAATTTGTAGTTATGTTTGAAGATAAAAAGGAAAATAAATTAATTGAAGGCGAAGATTATTACATCACCCCGGAAGGTTACCGCTGTTTCACCGAAAAATACCATTTAAAACGAGGACACTGTTGCCGAAGTGGCTGCCGCCATTGCCCGTATGGCTTTGATAAAAAAACGGGGACTATTAAAAAAAGTAATTAGTCACTAGTAATTAGTAATTAGCAAAAAACGAGTTAATTAGTTACTTAGATTTTCAATCTAAACTTATAAACTCATAAACATATAAACTCTCAAGAAATGACTTTTCAAGAACAAATACTACAAGGAATTCCATCCGAATTACCGAATGTAAAACCTTATGAAACCGAAATAAATCACGCACCTAAACGCAAGGAAATTCTTTCAACGGAAGAAAAAAAATTAGCGTTAAAGAATGCCTTACGCTATTTTGAAGCAGAACATCACGCAACACTACTTCAGGAATTTAAAGCAGAACTAGAAACGTATGGTCGTATTTATATGTACCGTTTTCGACCTGATTACAAAATATATGCCCGACCAATTCAGGAATATCCTGGAAAATGCGAACAAGCAAAAGCCATCATGCTGATGATTCAAAATAATTTGGATCATGCCGTAGCACAACATCCACATGAATTGATAACCTATGGCGGAAATGGGGCGGTATTTCAAAATTGGGCGCAATACCGCTTGACCATGAAATATCTAGCAGAAATGACCGAAGAACAAACCTTGGCCATGTATTCTGGACATCCAATGGGGTTGTTTCCATCCCACAAAGAGGCTCCAAGAGTTGTTGTCACTAACGGAATGGTTATTCCAAATTATTCCAAGCCCGATGATTGGGAAAAAATGAATGCATTAGGTGTTTCCCAATACGGACAAATGACGGCTGGAAGTTATATGTATATAGGTCCTCAAGGAATTGTTCACGGAACTACAATAACTGTTTTGAATGGTTTCCGAAAAATAAAAAAATCCCCAACAGGAGGTTTATTTGTAACTTCTGGACTTGGCGGAATGTCAGGTGCGCAACCAAAAGCAGGTAATATTGCTGGTTGTGTAACGGTTTGTGCCGAAGTAAATCCGAAAATAACCCACATTAGACATTCGCAAGGATGGATAAATGAAGTGGTAGAACATATTGAAGATTTAGTGCCTAGAGTTAAAAAAGCACTTGAAAATAAAGAAATTGTTTCCATCGCTTACCTCGGTAACGTGGTAGATATTTGGGAACGTTTCGATCAAGAAAATCTGCACATCGATTTGGGTTCCGATCAAACTTCACTGCACAATCCATGGGCTGGAGGATATTACCCTATCGGACATACCTTTGAAGAATCGAATGAATTGATGGCTAATAATCCAGATAAATTCAAAGAAGAAGTGCAAAAAACACTTCGTCGTCATGCCGCTGCAATTAATAAACATACCGAAAAAGGAACCTATTTCTTCGACTATGGAAATGCTTTTTTATTAGAAGCATCCCGTGCAGGCGCCGATGTATTTGCCGAAAATCATATCGATTTTAAATACAACAGTTACGTGCAAGACATCATGGGACCTATGTGTTTTGATTATGGATTTGGCCCTTTCCGTTGGGTTTGCGCTTCTGGAAATCCGGAAGATTTAGCCAAAACCGACAAAATTGCTTGCGATGTTTTGGAAGAAATGATGCAGAATTCACCCTTAGAAATCCAGCAACAAATGGCCGATAATATCCAATGGATAAAAGGAGCCCAAGAAAATAAATTGGTCGTTGGGTCGCAAGCACGAATTCTTTATGCCGATGCCGAAGGCCGCATTAAAATAGCAGAAGCTTTTAACCAAGCCATAGCGCGTGGTGAAATTGGCTATATTATTTTAGGCCGTGATCACCACGATGTTTCCGGAACCGATTCTCCTTACAGAGAAACTTCCAATATTTATGATGGCTCCCGTTTTACTGCCGATATGGCAATACAAAATGTCATTGGCGATAGTTTCCGTGGAGCAACATGGGTGTCTATTCACAATGGTGGTGGCGTTGGTTGGGGCGAAGTAATTAATGGTGGTTTTGGTATGGTTCTTGATGGATCTAAAGAAGCATCTAAACGTTTGGAATCGATGCTGTTCTGGGATGTAAACAACGGAATTTCAAGAAGAAGTTGGGCGCGAAACGAAGGAGCAATTTTTGCAATAAAAAGAGCAATGGACGCGCAACCTTTATTAAAAATTACCATCCCTAATTTAGTTGATGAAAATTTATTTTAGTTTAAAATTGTTTTAGGTTTAAGGGTTTAAAAAAAAACGCACCTCAAGTCAAACAATTTTAAACAACTTTAAACTTATTAAACAAAAAAATTACAAAGCTATGAAAAAACTAAAATTTATCCCCGTACTTCTGCTCTTCGTTTTGGCATCTTGCAATTCGGTTAGAGTAAATGCCGATTACGACAAAAAGGCTAATTTTTCAAGTTACAAAACCTATGCCTACTTAAAAAGTGCCGTAGACAAAGTAGAAATTTCCGACTTAGACAAGAAGCGAATTTTGCATTCTATAGACGATGCTCTTGCAACCAAAGGATTCACCAAAAGCGAAACTCCCGATTTACTAATTAGCATTTTTACCAAAGAAAACCAACGAGTAGACATCTACAACAATGCCGGTTTTGGCTGGGGATTCGGTTGGGGATGGAGCCCTTACATGGGTATGGGGTACAGTTCCACCTACGTCACTCCCGAAGGCACTTTATACATTGATTTAGTCGATGCTAAAACCAAAGAATTAGTGTGGCAAGGCGAAGGAAGCGGCTATCTAACCAAAGACACCGAACAAAAAGACGCCCGTATTAAAGAATTTGTAGATAGAATTTTATTGCAATATCCTCCAGTTAAGAAGTAGGCAGTGTTCCGTTTTCAGTTGGCAGTTTACACTATTGTAAATACAAAGCCAAATAATATTTCAAACCGCAGCAGTAATGTTGCGGTTTTTTTGTTTTTTTAAAGCGAATGTTTGGGCATTTTAGCAAACGTAATTCCTGCCATCCTTAGCAATCTGTCATTGCAAGGCTGCAACAATCCAACAACATATCATTAATTGCAATGCCAGGATTTCCACTTCTGTCAAGGCTAAAAAGTTTATGCCTTTTGTGAAATAAAAGTTTCAAAAGAAATTATTTATTATATAATTCGTTGGAAGTAAAACACTTCTTTCCCTTTTTTATAACTGACTCAAAAAGCATCTTACATCTTATTATTTATATAATTACTACTCCAAAATTCATCTCGATAGTAAAGAATATTTGTTTTATTTAAAAATAAATATTATTTTAGACGACACTTAAATACTTTTTGTCGAATTATTATCGTATATATACAAGTTGGCAGAAAATTTTGAAAATCGTACTAAAAAGACGCTCGCTTGAAGATACAATAGAATTCATTCAAGGAAATACGAAAGATTAGTAAAGAATAAAAAATGAGTAAACCAACGGGGCGGTACATTTAACTTAAAACTAAAATTGTACCTAAAGTTATCGTCCTTTCGGTAGTCCGAATTAATAATAAGGTAAAATATCGATTATGAAAAAATTATTATTCGGCTTAATTGCCTCGACTATATTTGGTTTTACTGCAATTGCACAAAATCAAATTAAACCAGAAGATTTTGGTTTTTATCACAATGAAGGCTTGGAATTATTAAAATCTAGTAAATCAGAATGGGTTAAAAAAGATATAAATGGAATTTTGGATTTTGTTACAAATCAAATGGCAATTAAATACCCTAACTTGTTTTCAAATATTGATTTGAAGGAGTTGCATAAAATTTACAAAGGTCATGTTTATGGTAAATTTAGTTACGAAGATTGCATAACTATTTGGAAAACAAACAAACAAGAGTATATAAAAAACAACAAACTTTCTTTTGCATCTGCAAAAGTTATCGACAAAATTATTTCAGACAATCTTACTGTTAATGAAGCATTAAATGAATTTGATAATGCTTTAAAAAACAAAGGCTTAAATGTAAATGATGTAAATAGTTTAACCGCAGGAAAATCTTTGCTAAAGAGTTCTGATGTATTTTGGACAACAAACCCAAACTCATATAATAAAGCAAATCCTATACGATCAAGAATTGCAGACCTTGTGGTCGGATTAATGTTCTTTGAATCAGGTCCTTTTGGTGCAATTGCAGGTTTTGCTGCATCTGAATTTGTAACTGCTTCAGGCCAATAATTATAAAAATAAACACAATGATAACAAAAGAAAAAATATTAAAAAATTTAAATAAGTATGATTATCAGTTTGTTGAAAACACGAATAGATTAATAATCAAACTAGATTTTTCACATCAGATTTCAATAGATTTTATGAGTAATGGTAAGATTATCATAAAAGATAAATTAGTTCATTGGAATTTTTTGACTGGTGGAATCTCAATGAGTTTGAAAAATGCTATGATTTATAACTTTATTGGAATTGTTATATTTACTGGATTGTCAACTTTTAAATTTAGCGAAAACTTTAATTTGAATCTAATTCCTTTTTTTATAGGGTATGTTGCATGGGTTTTACTTTTTACTATATTTTATTCTACCAAAAAAGAAAGTTTTATCCAGCTTATTACTTTATGGTCAAATGAATAAGATTATTCTATTAACCATTTTATATTTTTTCGAATTATTCTCTTGCCTATTCAGAAATTGAAAAAGTGATAAAGGGTGGAGAAATAATAGTAAATGGATTATCGTTTTTAAAAGGAAATAAATCAAATCTAGCACCAAATCCAAACTCAAAAGTTATTGAAAGTGTATGCATAAAAAACAGACTTTCAGACAAGATAACTTTCAGTATAGTTGGTAAGGATTAGGATGGAAAAGAAATTAAAAAAGAACTTATAATCCAAAAAGAAGGGAAAGAATGCGTTTTTGATATTCCAAAAGGCATTTACACATATGAAATTGATTTAGCCAACAAGAAGTTTACAAAAAAGGCGAATACAAATTCAATGAAGAAATAACCATAACGTTTAAAGAAGAGTAAATCTAAAGCAGTTTTTGGAGAAACTAAAAACTGCTTTTATTTTCAATAAAAGCAGTTTTTGGAGAAACTAAAAACTGCTTTTATTTTCAATAAAAAGTTTACTAATAAAACTCGCTTCTTCCGACCAAACAAGGTTCATTATTTTATGGAGAAAATTTGTTTTTTAACCTCTTCCGTAGTAAAGGTTTTGGCACCTTTTGCAATAGATTCACTGATTGATTCTATGTGACTAACGTATTGATTTTTAGTTAAAGGTTTACCATCAATTGTGTATGCCACAACATAATTTCCATTTAAAACAGTATCAATTTGATTCAAAAGGTTGTCGTCTTGAATGTTTTTTACTTTTTTAATGATTTTGTTTTTATGTTGTTCTAAATTCATAATCAAAATTTTAATAAAGTAAAGATACTAAAAAATATAACTGAATAATACTTTTCATCTAACAAGATTTCTTTTTTTCTTAAAGGATTTTAGAAACAAAATGTTCATTTGAAAACCAACTGCCCTAGCCCAGATTGTAATGGAAAGCTTTTTGTGAAAGAATGCTATTTTTTGTTGACATGAAAAAGCGACCAACGGAAGCTCTTTTTATGGCTTACAAAAAAAGCATTGTTCACAAAAACTTGTAATGGAAAGCTGGAAATTGCTTCTAATACTCCAAAAGTTCCTCCATTTTCAATCGTACTTTATCCACATTCGGAATCATGGTAAACTCTAACGTGCTATTTAAAGGAATTGCAGGCATATTTTCGGAACCGATAACCATTACTGGCGCATCAAGGTATTTAAAACAATTTTCTTGAATCAATCCTGCCAAACTTCTGGCGAACGAATTGTTAGTTGGTTCTTCGGTTACAACAAGACATTTTTTGGCTTTCTTAACCGATTTAAAAATCGCTTCTTCATCCAGCGGATATAACGTTCGCAAATCGATAATCTCCACTTGGTTTTTCATAGTTGACGAAGCATTTAATGCCCAATGCACTCCCATTCCGTAAGTGATAACGGTTATAGTTTCGTCGGTTTCTTGTTCCCAAATTTCTTGAACGATATTCGCTTTTCCGAAAGGTAAAATGTAATCTTCGCTTGGTTCGTTAACTCTTGCCGCATCAGTTCCTTTTACTTTACTCCAATACAAACCTTTATGTTCCAAAATCACAACAGGATTTGGATCGTAATAAGCAGCTTTCAACAATCCTTTTAAGTCGGCACCATTGCTTGGATACGCGATTTTTATTCCTCGAATATTGGTCAGAACGCTTTCTACAGACGACGAATGATAAGGTCCGCCACTTCCGTAGGCACCAATTGGCACCCGCAAAATCATACTCACCGGCCATTTTCCGTTGGATAAATAACACGAGCGACTGACTTCTGTAAACAATTGGTTCAATCCTGGCCAAATATAATCGGCAAATTGTACCTCAACAATTGGTTTCAACCCAACTGCCGACATCCCAACGGTAGAACCCACAATAAAGGCTTCTTGAATGGGCGTATTGAAAACACGTTCGTCGCCAAATTTTTGTGCCAAAGTTGCTGCTTCTCTAAAAACTCCGCCCAATCTTCCACCAACGTCTTGTCCGTATAACAAACATTCTTGGTGTTTTTTCATTAATTCTTCCACTGCAAATAAGGCGCAATCTACCATTACGACTTTATCTTCTCGCTCTGGATTTCTTTCGCCAACTTCTTCTGTGATTGGCGTTGGAGCAAAATCGTGAGTAAATAAATCTTCCGGAGAAGGATCTTCTGCTACTTGTGCTCTATCAAAATCATTTTGAACCAAAGTGGCAACCTCCGATTCTATATTATTTATTTCTTCTTGTTTAAAACCAGCAGCCAACAATTGTTGTATCAAAACTGGATACGGATCTCGAGATTGCGCTTCTTCCAAATCATCGCGATACCATTCCATGCGAACCCCAGATGTATGGTGATTCAACAACGGAACTTTAGCATGAACCAAAAACGGACGACGTTCTTCTCGAATGGTTTTCACTACTTTTTGAACCGCTAAATAACTTTCGGTAAAATTGGCTCCATCGATAGAAATGGCTTCAATTCCGTGGAATCCTTTGGCATATTCAAAGGCATTTTGAGCACGAGTTTCAGCCGCATTTGCCGAAATATCCCAACCGTTATCTTGTACTAAATACAAAATCGGAAGTTGCTTCAAAGCTGCCATTTGCAAAGCTTCGGCAATTTCTCCCTCGGTTACGGATGCGTCACCAAGTGAACAAACTACAAGCCCCCTAGCCCCCGAAGGGGGAATATCAAATCCATCTTCCTCTCCTTTGGAGAGGGCTGGGGTGAGGTTCTCTTTATACCAAAATCCCATTGCTGCTCCTGTTGCAGGAATGGCTTGCATTCCCGTTGCAGAGGATTGGTGTGGGATTTTTGGCTTATCGGCATCTTTCAAACTTGGATGGCAATAATACGTTCGTCCTCCCGAAAACGGATCGTCTTTTTTCGCCATCAATTGCAACATCAAATCATAGGGTTGCATCCCAATTCCCAACAACATTGCATCATCCCGATAATACGGAAACGCATAATCTTGTGGTAACAATTGCATCGCCATGGCAATTTGAATCGCTTCATGACCGCGGGAAGTAGCATGCACGTATTTGGAAACAATCTTAAAATTATCTTCATACAAAGTCGCCATTGCCTTAGCAGTTGCCATTGTTGAAAATGCTTTTTCGAGGATATTTTTGTCTAACATTTGTTCGAACTATTTTTTTTTAACCATTAAGGGATTAAGAAAATTAAGGAAAAACTTAATGGACCTTAATACCTTAATGGTTTAATTTTTTATTACTTTGCCTCTACAATCCAACCAAATGTATCTTCTTCGTTTTGCAATTTTATAGCATTTAACGCATCATTTACCATCACAGAAATCGGATTTTCTTCTGGAAATTGAATCAATAAATCATTGTTTCCAATTTCTTCAATCATCGCAATTCCAACTGCTGTTCCAGTTCCGAATGCTTCTTCTAAAGTTCCATTTTTAGATGCTTCAATAATTTCTGAAATAGTGATTGGTCTTTCGATTACTTCAAAATCTTTGCTTCTTAAAAACTCGATTACACTCATTCTGGTAATTCCAGATAAAATAGAACCTGTTAAATCGGGGGTAATGAATTTTCCATCAATTTTAAAGAAAATATTCATCGTTCCCACTTCTTGAATGTATTCAAAATCTTGAGCATCTAACCATAATACTTGGTCGTATCCTTTGGCTTTAGCATATTCTGTTGGGCGTATTGCAGCAGCATAATTTCCGGCTGCTTTTGCTTCACCAGTACCGCCATTTACGGCACGAACGTATTTTTTCTCCGCATATAATTTAATTTTTCTACTGAAAAATGGTCCAGCTGGTGATGCCATTACGATGAATTTGAAACTTGTTGCAGCGCGCATCCCGATAAAAGCTTCATCCGCATACATAAACGGACGCAAATACAACGCACTTCCTGTGGATGTTGGAATCCAATTTTTTTCTAAAGCGGTGAATTTTTTTAATGCTTCTACAAATAAATCTTCTGGAAACAAAGGCATTCCCATTCTATCCGCACTAAAATTCAAACGCTTTGCATTTTCATCAGGGCGAAATAATAATGGTCTTCCGTCTTTTCCTAAAGTTGCTTTCATTCCTTCAAAAATAGCTTGACCATAATGTAAAGCCATTGCAGCAGGATGTGTGGGAATTAATGCTAACGGCTCAATTCTTGGGTTGTGCCATTCGCCATTTTCATAATCACAAATAAACATGTGATCGGTAAAATTAGTTCCCATGGTGATGTTTTCAAGATTTACTTCTGAAACTCTTGATTGTGTTACTTTAGTTATTTTTATTGCTTGTGTCATTACTGTTTCCATAATGTTATATTGTTAACCTCATCCCGACCTTCTCCAAAGGAGAAGGAGAAAAGAGGAGTTAAATTTTTATTGTTGCATCAAATTGTTCTAAGTAATCGCCTACTTTTCTTAAGAAGGAACCTCCTAAAAATCCATCCACTACTCTATGGTCAAAGGATAAGGAAAGATACATCATACTTCGGATAGCAATTTCGTCTCCTTTTTCAGTTGTTATAACTTCAGGACGTTTTTTGATAATTCCGAGTGCCAAAATTGCTACTTCGGGTTGGTTGATAATTGGTGTTCCCATCAAACTTCCAAATGTTCCTACGTTGGAAATAGTAAAGGTACTTCCTTGAATTTGTTCGGGTTTTAATTTGTTATTTCGTGAAGCTTCCGCCAAATTATTTACATCTTTTGCTAAAGAGACTAAATCTTTTTCGTTAGCATTTTTCACTACAGGAACAATTAAATTTCCTGATGGTAATGCGGTTGCCATTCCGATATTTATGTCGTTATGAACGATGATGTTTTTCTCATCCACGGAAACATTAATCAATGGAAAATCAACAATCGCTTTTGCTACAGCTTGAACAAAAACTGGTGTAAACGTTAATTTTTCATTATGCTTTTCTTGGAAATTCTCTTTGTTTTCGTTTCTCCAATTTACCAAATTTGTAACATCTACTTCAATGTAAGAAGTTACGTGAGGCGAAGTTTGCTTAGAATACACCATGTGATCGGCAATCATCTTACGCATTCTGTCCATTTCTACAATTCGGTCTTTTCCCTCAATGAAATTGATTTTTGGTTTTGGATAGGTTGTAGGTTGTGGGTTGTAGGTTGTAGGTTGAGGAATGCTTTTAACGGGATATTTTCTATTTTTAAGATAATTAAAAACATCACTTTTTTGCAAACGCCCCTCTGCTCCAGATCCCGGAATAGTTTGTAATTCTTCAATAGAAAGGTTTTCTTTTTGAGCAATTGAAATGATTAGTGGTGAAATGAAAGCGTCAGAGTTGCGAGTTGCGAGTTGCGAGTTTCGGGTTTCAGTTTTTTGATTTGAAACAACTTCGTCTTTTTTAACTTCTGCTTTTTTACTTCCAACTTCTGACTTCTGACTTCCAACTTTTTCTTCAATCAACGCCAAAACGGTTCCTACTTCAACCAAATCATCTTTCTGAAAACGAATTTCAGTGATTACTCCAGAAACAGGTGCAGGCACATCACTATCGACTTTATCGGTAGCTACTTCTAAAATTGTTTCTTCTGCTTCCACAAAATCACCTACGTTTTTCAACCAACTGATTATTGTTGCTTCGGATATACTTTCACCCATTTTGGGCATTTTGAATTCTGTTATCATTTTTTTGAGATGAAAGAGAATAGAGTATAGAAAATAGACTTTTGATTAGGTCTGTATTCTTTTCTCTATTTTCTATTTTCTTTTAATTTAAATTCTTCTAATGTTTTATAAAATGCTTCTTGTGTTGGACGATTAGCTGGAATTTCTCGCAATGGCTCGACTGCTTTTAATGTTTCGTAACATTCTTTTGGCAATTGTTGGTATAAGGCAGTTCCTTTAGTTTTCCAATCGATCATTTCATCGGAAACGTCTTTTATAATTGTGGCTGGATTTCCCACTACCATTTTTCGGTTTGGGATTTGCATTCCAGCTTTTATGAAACTTAATGCACCAATGATGCATTCGTCACCAACATTCACGTCATCCATAATTACTGCGTTCATTCCGACCAAACAATTTTTACCAATATTCGCTCCATGAATTATCGATCCGTGACCGATGTGTGCTCCAGCTTTCAATACCATTGTTTTTCCAGGAAACATATGAATCGTGCAATTTTCTTGTACGTTACAACCATCTTCAATGATGATTTCGCCCCAATCGCCACGAATAGCTGCTCCTGGACCTACGTAAACATTTTTACCAATAATCACATTACCCGTTACCGCAGCTTGCGGATGGATGAAACTACTTTCGTGTATTACTGGGATGAATCCTTTGAATTCGTATACCATATTATTTGTTTCAGGTTTCAGGTTTCAGGTTTCAGGTTTCAGGTTTCAAGTTTAAGAACGTGAAACCTTAAACTTGAAACTAAATTTTAAATTTCTTCAACGTTTCTTTTGTAAATTCAGAAAGCACTAATCTTCCACTTATCGCGGCTCTTTCTGCCAATAAATTATCCCAATCTTCCGTTCCTCGCCAAAAAACTTTTTTCATTTCGAACATGGCTTCTGGATTGTAGGTGCATAAATGTTCTGCGAATTGTTGAACTGCTTCGTCCATTTCTTCAATATTTTCATAAACATTGGCAAACAATCCTTTTTCTTTTGCCCAATTGGCATCATAAAATGTATTGGCATCAATTGCAATTTGCGACATGGCTGAAACTCCCATTTTTCTTTCGATGGCAGGTGACACTACAAATGGTCCTATTCCGACGTTTAGTTCGGATAATTTTATAGCAGCGAATTTTGTTGCCATACAATAATCGGTTGATGCAGCTATTCCTACTCCTCCACCGACAGTTTTTCCTTGAATTCTTCCGATGATGAATTTCGGACATTTTCTCATGGCGTTGATTACGTTGGCAAATCCTGAGAAAAATACTTTTCCAGTATCAGCATCATTGATAGCAATTAGTTCTTTAAAACTTGCTCCTGCACAGAATGTTCGGTCACCTCCACTTTTTAGGATGATGACTTTTACCTCGTTATTGTTACCAACTTCTGTAATCGTGTTGGCTAATTGTGCTAAGATGTTGCCTGGTAATGAGTTTTGTTCGGGATGAAAAAACTCGATGGTGGCAATGTTGTTCTGTATGTTTTGTTTTACGTAGGCTTCCATTATACTATTTAACCGCAAAGAGCGCTAAGTTTACGCAAGGTTCGCTAAGTCTTTATTTTTTTATATTAAATTAAATTGTTCAAAGTGATGGTTCAAATGCTTTCTTTCTAACAGATAAGAAGCGTATTTATTTATTTCTCCGAAAACCATATTTTTCAAAACTGCTTCTGGGTTTTCCTTGAAAAATGTTTTATATTGTTCTCTTGCTTCTAAAAATTTAGCTTTTGCTGTTTCAAAATCTGGATGAACTAGATTTTCCAATTCGTCTTTTTTCATTGTTGGAAACTTAGTTCCCATTGGAAATTTATCGTAATTGTATAACGAATTATGCACTTTATCCAAAATCTTTTCTGGTGTTGCGATTTCGAAATCTTGAATTTCACCCGACATGATTCGGTAGCCTAGTTCCAAATGTTCCAACAAATGTTGTGGCGTTAGAATTCCCCAACTTGGTTTTGAATTTTCGATTAGTTGGTTCAAACATTCGGCTATCTTTTCATCAGTCATTTCAACGAAGACTTCTTGTTTTTTTTGTACCATTGTTAGAATTGTCGCTACTGCTACCAATTCGTCGTTGGTATCAAAAACTTCTACAAACCATTTCACGATGCCGCTTGGATGCTCAGCTGATGCTACATCTCTATCTACTTTTTGTTTGCATGTTAATCGAACATAAACCGTGTCATTATGGTAAATTGGACGCAAGAAACGACATTCTTCCAAACCATAATTGGCTGCAACTGGACCTTTATTTGGATAGACAAACAAACCTGCTGCGGCTGCCAAAATGAAATAACCGTGAGCCGTTCTTTTCTTGAAAATGCTTCCGTCCAACGAAGTAATATCGGTATGGGCATAAAAATGATCCCAAGTGATGTTGGCAAAATTGATGATATCGGTATCGGTAACTGTTCTGTTATGAGTTCGAAGCGACATTCCGGGTTGGATGTCTTCCCAATGGTATTGAAACGGATGTTGCGTGATTTCTTTGTATTTAGAATTCGGTTGATAAATACCCGTGATTTCAGTTAAAGTAGTTGGCGAACCTTGAATTGCACAACGTTGCATATAATGCTTAATACCACGAACACCTCCCATTTCTTCTCCACCACCAGCGCGACCTGGACCACCGTGAACCAATAATGGTAATGGAGAGCCGTGACCTGTACTTTGTTTGGCATTTTCACGATTCAATACTAAAATTCTTCCGTGATGCGATGCTGCGTTTACTACATATTCTTTAGCAATTGCATCCGAATTGGTAACTATTGACGACACTAACGAACCTTTTCCCATCTGGGCTAATTCGATTGCTTCATCAAGGTTTTTATATGGCATTATTGTTGAAACTGGGCCAAAAGCTTCGGTTTCGTGAACGGCTAAATTTGTAAACGGATTGTCCTCACGAAGTAAAATTGGACTTACGAAAGCTCCTTTTTCGTCAGCACCGATTATTGTTGTTTTTTCTAAATTGCCGTAAACTATTTTAGCTGATTTAGATAATTCTTGAACTCTTCCTTTTAGAACATTGACTTGGTCTTTACTCACCAATGCGCCCATTCTCACTTCTTTTAATCTTGGATCACCGATAGCAACTTTGTCTAATGATTTTGAAAGAGCAGATTGCACTTCATCCATCAACTTTTCTGGAACAATCATTCTACGAATAGCCGTACATTTTTGTCCCGCTTTTACCGTGATTTCACTACGAGCTTGATTGATGAATAAATCAAATTCTGGAGTTCCCGGAACAGCATCTTCTCCTAAAATGGATGCGTTCAAACTATCAGCTTCCATCGTAAACGGAACCGATTCTTGGATAATTCTTGGATGTGCTTTCAACAATCTTCCTGTTGTGGCCGAGCCTGTAAACGTAATCACATCTTGACTTTCCACCGTATCAAAAATAGTTGTAGCAGTACCACAAATCAATTGTAATGCTCCTTCAGGCAAAATATTTGATGCAATAATTTCACGAACAACTGCTTCTGTTAAATAAGCAGTTACGGGTGCTGGTAAAACGACGGCTGGCATTCCCGCCATCCAGTTGACAGCACATTTTTCTAACATTCCCCAAATTGGAAAATTGAAAGCGTTGATGTGAATCGCCACTCCTTTTTTCGGAACCAAAATATGATGCGCCATAAAGCGTCCGCCTTTCGACAAATCGATTGGATCTCCTTCTACGTGGTAGGGTTGGTTGGGAAATAATTTTCGCAACGAAGCATTAGC
This sequence comes from Flavobacteriaceae bacterium, assembly GCA_947452415.1. Classification (GTDB taxonomy): domain Bacteria; phylum Bacteroidota; class Bacteroidia; order Flavobacteriales; family Flavobacteriaceae; genus Flavobacterium. Next base: position 8,857 of record CANGCT010000001.1, on the reverse strand, counting down.
GTATAAATTTCCAAAACCTCCTTCGATGTCAATCCATGAATCGACGCGAGTTGCTCCAGTTCTATAACTGATTTCGTAGAAGGCTTCTTTTCGTTTGGTTAAATACATTGCCAAACTTTTAATCATATTTCCGCGTTCTTGGAAGGTCATTTTGCGGAGTTTCTCGCCGCCTTTGGTTCTTCCGTAATGTAAAATGGCTGGAATATCTAATCCTTCTACCGATGTTTCTGCAATGAATTCACCTGTAACTGCATCAAAAGAAGGTTTTCCTTCTCCGGATGCTGACGTCCATTTTCCTTGTACGTAATGTTGTGTTTTGTTCATACTTTTTCTTTTAACCGCGAAGAGCGCAAGGGTTTACGCAAGGTTCGCTAAGTTTTATACTCTTTCAATAATTGCGGCATAGCCTTGACCAACTCCGATACACATTGTGATTAATGCATATCTTTTTCCTGTTAATTGTAATTCTAATGCTGCGGAATAGGCTATTCTTGCTCCTGTTACTCCTAATGGATGACCAATTGCGATGGCGCCACCGTTTGGATTGATTCTTGGATCGTTGTCTTTTAATCCGAGTTCCCGAATGCAAGCGATACTTTGGGCTGCAAAGGCTTCGTTTAATTCTATAATATCGATTTGGTCTAATGTTAATCCTGCTTTTTCTAATGCTTTTTTGGTAGCTTCGACTGGACCAATTCCCATGATTCTTGGTTCTACACCAACAACGGCTGAACTTACTATCCGAGCTAAAGGTTTTAGATTGTATTTTTTTACAGCTTCCTCAGAAGCGATTATTGTTGCACAAGCTCCGTCATTTAATCCAGAGGAGTTTCCTGCCGTTACACTTCCGTCTTTTTTGAAGGCGGGACGTAATTTGGCTAAACCTTCCATTGATGTGGTTGGTTTGATGAATTCATCTTTAAAGAACTGAATGGCTTCGCCTTTTCGTTGTGGAATTTCAACTGCTATAATTTCTTTAGCTAATCGCCCAGAATTTTGAGCTTTAGTTGCTTTTTGTTGGCTATTTAAAGCAAAAGCATCTTGGTCTTCACGAGTAATATTGTATTTTTCTACTAAATTTTCGGCAGTTTCACCCATGGCATCTGTGCCATACATAGTGTGCATTTTTGGATTGATGAAACGCCATCCGAAACTTGAATCGTACATTTTAGAATCGGTTCCAAATGCTGTTGAAGGTTTGGATACTACTAATGGTCCTCGTGTCATGTTTTCGATTCCGCCTGCAATAAAAACGTGTCCGTCACCTGCTTTGATTGCGCGATTGGCGTGGATTATTGCTGATAATCCCGAACTACACAAACGATTTACAGTTTCGCCTGGAACCGTGTATGGTAATCCTGCAAGCAATAACGACATACGAGCTACATTGCGATTGTCTTCTCCGGCTTGATTGGCGCAACCGATAATTACATCATCGTAGGCATCCGCTGGAATGCTTGGGTTATTTTCTACTACGGTTTTGATTACCAAAGCACCTAAATCATCTGGGCGAACCGATGCTAGTGTTCCTTGGTAACTTCCTATTGGAGTTCTTACTCCGTCTATTATGTATGCTTCCATTTTAGGTTGTGGGTTGTAGGTTTTGGGTTGTAGGTTGTACAACTTTGAACTTATTTTTGTTTTTAATTTTATTATCTATTCAATACATTTACTGTTTAGCCCTGATTGCAGTGGAAATCCTTTAAACCTGACAGGTTTAAAGATTGTAACGGAAAGCAGGAATTGCCATTGCTGAAAATGCCCGAACCATTCGCTTCTAATATTGACAGCATTAGGGATAAATACTTTATTTTTTTCATTCGCAATAAAAACTTATTCTTTCATACAAATTATTGTTATTAAATGGCTTAGAAACTATATCATTCATTCCAGACTCTATAATTGCTTGTTGGTTGGTCTCAAAATCTACCGCTGTTAGAGCAATAATTGGAATGTTCTTATTGAATTTTCTAATTTGTCTTGTTGCTTCCAATCCATCAATTTTGGGCATGTGTACGTCCATTAAAATTAGATCATAATGGTTGTTTTTTATTAAATTAATGGCATCTAAACCGTTGTCAGTAGTTTCACAGATGGCACTTGCATTTTGAATTATTTTTTTGGTAATCATTAAGTTTAGTTTATTGTCGTCAACAACTAAAATTTTCAATCCATCCAATGGGAATTCTTTTTCTTGATTGGGTTTTAGGTATTTTTCTAAAACCAATTCGAAACTAAATTCAGACCCTTTTCCTATTTCAGATTGTATTTCTATTTTGGAGTTGTATAATTTTAGGATGTTTTTAACTATAAAAAGGCCAAGTCCGGTTCCTGAAACATCTAGCTCTTTATCTTCATTTTTATTAAAGGGTTCAAATATTTTTTTTTGTTTTTCAATTGAGATTCCTTTGCCTGAATCTTTTACGCAAAATTTTAGTTTACATGTGTTTTCGTCTTCATGAATATTTTTTATTGTTAAATAAATAGGTTCTTTATTTGAAAATTTCATTGCGTTGCTTACTAAATTAATTAGTATTTGACTTAGTTTAATTTTATCCACAATTACATAATCCCAAACATCGTCTTTTACTTCAATTATTATTTCATTATTGAAAGTGAAAGATTGTATCGTGTTAGTGATAAATTGCCTTAAAGCGATTTCATTTCGTCTTAGACTGTTTTCACCTAAATTAAATTTCGCATATAAGAGCAAGTTATTGGTCAATAAATATAAAAGTTCTCCTAACGAATTTAATGATTTTAGATATTCTTGTCCTTTGTTTTCATCACTTTTAAATTCTTCTAATAACAAATGTGTAAGTCCTTTTATACTATATATTGGCGTTCGTAATTCGTGCGTTACTACTGAAAAGAAGCGATTTCTTTCCTTATCAATTAATAGCAATTCTTTGTTTTTATTTTCTAAAACAATATTGGTTCTCTTTCTAAAAATGAAGGTTCTATATAAAATTAGAATTAAAATTATTAGAATTAAAATGCAAAATAAAGTTACAATAGATATAAGCCTTGATTTTTGTGCTAGATCTTTGTTTTTTTTATTTTCAATAGACAATAGTTTTATCTTATTTTCGTTTTCAATGAAATTGGTAGTAGTGGTTCTAAACTTATCTTGAAAATTGGTATAAAATAGATTATTATATTTATTGTAATTATTTAAATAATATTTTAAAGAATCTGATTTTGCTTGTTGGCTTAAGAAATATTTGGCTTTGTAATAACAAAATGTGCTGATTTCTTTTTCATTTGCTAATTGATCTACATTGTTTTTTCTATGTAAGTAATCTTTTAATTGGCTTTGATTTAATATTTTATTTCCTTCTTGATATTGTTGGGTTTCAATAAGTCCATAAGCCTTAAGAGCTAAACAAATAGGCTTCAAATTATTTATATAATCGTTTTTATATTCTTCATCATCTTTAATAAATTTATATTTAGATAAATCTTGCAACCATTCTTCGGAGTTTTTAACCAATTCGGAAAATTTTTCGTCTTCAAATAAGTACTGTAAATAATCTTTTTTTATTTTAAAATATTTATGAGAATGTAAGTGTTTTAGTTTGATTATTATATTGCTAATAACAGTGTCCTGAACTGATTTTCTGTTTTTGTATCTTTTTAGTCTATATAAATTTGACTTAGTGATTAATATTTTAACCGTATCCTTCTTTTTTTCAAATAAACGCAATGCTTGCTTCATTTTAACTTCTGAAGTAACCAAATTTCCCATAGCTGAAAATATTATACCACTTAATCCATAAGATTCTGCGATTAATGTGGTGTCTTTTTCTTTTAAAGCTATTGCCATAAGGCTATCATTTTTTTGATTGGCCTCTAAATATTTGTCTGATCTTATTAAATAATAAATGTCAACTATTAATTTCTTGGAAGGATTTTTTACTTTTTTATCCTGTCCAAAAATTAATAAACTATTTATTAAAAAGACTATGAAAAATATTTTTTTTATGTTCATTTATTTCTAATTTCTATTTCCATTCTTTTGATGTTCTGTAAGCTACACCTTTAAAAAGTGCTACCAAAATATCTCCTTTTTTTACTTCTATAATATAAAACCCAACTTTATTTTTTAAACTTTCTAAACTTGCTTGAGCAACAATGTAATCGCCTTCTTCTAATGCTTCAATATGGTTGATGGAAGTTTCGATGGAAACGGCAAATCGACCATTGGTATTAACTGAAAATCCAAATGCGGTGTCGGCTAACGAATAGGCTATTCCTCCATGAGCTTTGCCCATACTATTAAGCATTTCTTTACGAATGGTCATTGCTACTTTGCAATTTCCAAGTTCGCATTCAAGTATTTCTATACCAAGCCATTTACTGAATGGATCCAGTGATAGCATTTTATATGGGATTTTTGTTCCTTCCATTTGTTTGTTTAACCGCAAAGAGCGCAAGTTATTACGCAAGGTTCGCTAAGTTTATTTAGTAAAAAGATTTATTTTCTATATTCATTCTTCTTAAGATTGGACTGCAACGGTAACGATCTTCGTGGTATTCGTTGTATAATTCATCTATTTTATTGACACACCATTGAATTCCGAGTTGGTCTGCCCAAGCGAGTAATCCTTTTGGATAATTTACTCCTTTAGTCATAGCATTATCAATGTCTTTGGCTGATGCGATGCTTAAAAATAATGTGTCGGCTGCTTCGTTTATGAGCATTACGATTACTCTATCAAAGATTGATTTTGCTAAAACTAAATCCTCTGTTGGCGTTGGTAATTCTTGACTGTAATTGTAAAATCCGCGACCTGATTTTCTTCCTAAAAATCCTGCTTCTACCAATCTTTTTTGGGTAAATGAAGGTTTAAATTTTGGATCGAAATAAAATGCTGTAAAAACAGTTTCTGTTACCACATAATTTACATCGTGTCCTATGAAGTCCATTAATTCAAATGGCCCCATACGAAAACCTCCTAGTGTTTTCAAACTCCAATCGATGGTTGCAAAGTCGGCAACGCCTTCTTCATAAATGCGTATACTTTCACTGTAAAAAGTTCGTGCCACACGATTTACAATAAATCCTGGGGTGTCTTTGGCAACGGCTACCGTTTTTTTCCAATCGGAAATAGTTTTTATAGTTTTTTCTAAAACCTCTGCACTTGTTTGCACTGCTGGAATTACTTCTACCAATTGCATTAATGGGGCAGGATTAAAAAAGTGAATTCCAATGACGCGTTCAGGTTTTTGGCAAGAAGCAGCAATGGAAGCTATAGATAGTGATGATGTGTTAGATGCTAAAATGGTTTCGGGCGAGACGTAATTTTCTAGTTCAGAAAATAATTTTCGTTTGACTTCTAGATTTTCAACAATGGCTTCAATTACTAAATCGGAATCTGATAAATCTTGTAAGTTGTCGACGTAGGAAATATTGTTTTGGATTCTGGATTTTTCAGTGGCATCGATTTTTCCTTTTTCGACTAATTTCGATAACATGGTTTCAAGAGCGTTTTCACTTTTGGTTAAAACTTCTTGATTTAAATCGAATAACTTTACTGCACAACCTGCAGTTGCGGCCACTTGCGCGATGCCGCTTCCCATTGTTCCACTTCCAATAATAGCTATTTTCATACTTTATTTTATCTCGCAAAGACGCTAAGGCGCAAAGCTTGGTTTTGATTAATTCCCTTTAAACTCTGGTTTTCTTTTTTCAACAAATGCTGTTACGCCTTCGTTGTAATCGTTAGTTGAACTTGCCTCTATTTGCAAGTCGCTTTCTATTGCTAATTGTTGTTCTAGATTATTGCTCATAGATAAGTTTAACAATCTTTTGGTTAAACCTAATGCTTTAGTTGGCATTTTTGCTAAATTTTCAACTAGTATTTTTACTTCTTCTTCAAAAATTGCAGTCGGATATAATTTATATATCATTCCTAAAGTCAATGCTTCAGTTGCTGTAACTTTATCCCCAAGCATCATTAATGCTGACGCTTTTTGGAATCCTATTAATCTTGGCAAAAAGAAGGTTCCAGCGCTATCTGGAATTAATCCGATTTTGCTGAATGCTTGAATAAAACTTGCGTGCTCTGTTGCTACCACAATATCACAAGCCAAAGCAATGTTAGCACCTGCGCCTGCTGCAACGCCATTAACGGCTGCAATAATAGGTTTTTCAATGGTTCTTATTTTTATAATTATTGGATTGTAATGTTCTTCTAGAATTTTTTGAAAACCTGGATTTAGTTCAGGATCTGTGACTTCTTTTAAATCTTGTCCAGCACTAAATGCTTTTCCGTTTCCTGTTATTACAATGGCACGAACATTTGCATTTGTATTACAATCGTCTAATATTTTTTGCAATAGCAATGCCATTTCACGATTGAAACTATTAAATACTTCGGGTCTGTTGAGTGAAATCCACGCAACATTGTTTTCAATTTTTAGTTCTATTGCTTCGCTAGTTCGCTGAAGCTCATGTGAATTGCTCATACCTTTATTTATTGAAGATTGAAGATTTATGAATTTTGATTTATGAAGTATTGCATAACTTCTTAAATCAAAAATAAACATTCTTCAATCGTTAATCATTTTATTTTAAACATTTGAAATAATCAAAAGGTTCTAGACAGTCATCACATTTAAATAATGCTTTGCAAGCTGTGGAACCGAATTGACTAACTAATTTAGTATTTAATGATCCGCATTGTGGACATTTAACTAATTTTTTATTTCCAAGAAGAGCTTCTTTATCGGCTGACTCTGATAATGGGGAAGCAATTCCGTATTTTTCTAATGCTGTTCTGCCTTTTGTAGTAATCCAATCGGTGGTCCATGCCGGTGAAAGGATTAATTCAATTTTGGCTTCGTAGCCTTCTTTTTTAAATGCTGCTTTGATGTCGTCTCCAATAACATCCATTGCTGGGCAACCGCTGTAGGTTGGTGTTATTTGAACCTCAACAATATCGTTCATAATTTTTGCAGAACGCACTACTCCCATTTCCATAATAGACAAAACTGGAATTTCTGGATCGGAAACCGTTTCTAGAATTTCAAATAGTTTTGGGTCGATATATGGTAGTTGATCTGTCATTTGTTTAACTGCATTTTATGCGTGCGCTTTGCTTACTTATTTTAAATCGCGGATGACACTGATTTAACTGATTTTCACGGATTTTTATTTTTTGTTTAAAACTGCATTAAATACTAAATTACCAAGTCATGTTTGGATAAGTTCGTTGCATGAATTGTAATTCGGTTAGAATAAAACCCATGTGTTCGCTATGAATTCCTTGTTTGCCTCCTTTTTGGAAATATTCAATTGAAGGGGTTTGCAAGGTTGCTTCTTCTAAAATTTCACTTACTTTTTTGTAATAATTTACTTTTAATAGTGAAGTATCTACTCCGATTCCCTCAGCAACCATTGCTATATCGGCATCGGTTTGATGGAATAACTCGTCGGTGAAAATCCATAAATCGTTCATTGCGATTTGGATTCTGTTGTGACTTTCTTCGGTTCCATCGCCTAATCTTTTAATCCAATCGGAAGAAAATCGGGTGTGGTACAAAACTTCTTTGATGCTTTTTTTGGCAATCGCTGCCAACATTTCGTCTTTGCTATTTTGCAATTCTTCTAATAATGCCAAATGAAAAACATCAAATAGAAATTGTTTGGTTAAGGAATAAGCAAAATCGGTATTGGGTTGTTCTACCAGCAAAACGTTTTTGTATTCTCTTTCTAAACGAAGGAAAGCAACCGTATCTTCGGTAGCATCTCCCCCTTGTAATTTGGCTATGTATTGGTAATAACTTCGTACTTGCCCAAATAAATCCAATGAAATATTGGTAAGTGCAATATCGGTTTCTAGACTTGGGCCATGACCGCAAAGTTCACCAAGACGCTGCCCGAGAATTAGTGCGTTATCGGCTATACCATAGATGTACTGAATTAAATTTTTGTTCATATTTTTGTATTTATCCTCACCCCGACCCTCTCCAAAGGAGAGGGAGAAAAGCGGAATTTATTTTTTTACATGTGTTTTAATTCGTCTGGAAGTTCGTAGAATGTTGGATGACGATAGGCTTTATCCATTGCTGGTTCGAAAGTTTCTCCGTTATTCTCTGGATTGGTTGCAGTGATTTGTGCAGAAGGTACTACCCAAATGCTTACTCCTTCCATTCTGCGAGTGTAAACATCTCTTGCGTTTTCTAATGCCATGTTGGCATCGCTTGCGTGTAAACTTCCGCAGTGGCGGTGTTCTAATCCGTTTTTACTTCTAATAAATACTTCCCAAAGTGGCCAGTTCTTCATAGTGCTTATTTTTTAGTGTTCAGTGTTCAGTGTTCAGTGTACAGTTTAAAACTGCTGACTGAATACTGAACACTGAGCACTCTGTTATATTGCTTGTTTCAATTCTTTAGTTGTTTGTTTTTCGGCGTAAGCCATGGCAGCATCTCGAACCCAAGCACCTTCGTTCCAGGCAGATTTTCTGGCTTCAAGGCGTTGTTTATTGCATGGACCATGTCCTTTTACTACTTGCCAGAATTCGTTCCAATCGATATCACCCCAATCGTAACGTTTGGTAGTTTCATTCCATTTTAGTTTTGAATCTGGAATGGTTAAGCCTAAAATATTGGCTTGCGGAACAGTTTGATCGATAAATTGTTGGCGTAGTTCATCGTTGGTTTTTCTTTTTAATTTCCATTTTACAGATTGTTCTGTATTTGGAGATTCGGCATCAATTGGTCCGAACATCATTAATGAGGGCCACCACCATCGGTTTAAGGAATCTTGTGCCATTGCTTTTTGCTCTGGTGTTCCATTGCAAAGGGATAAAAGTATTTCGTATCCTTGACGTTGGTGAAAACTTTCTTCTTT